>JAHWKM010000001.1 GCA_019347895.1 Candidatus Parcubacteria bacterium
GCTCCATAATGGAACTGGTGGTAGGTGCCTATTGAAGAGCCATTAATTTTTAAAATAGTAAGGCTTAAAAAAATGACAAATAAAACTAAGGGAAAGGCCCAGACCGAAGTCTTGAACCAAAACAGAAGAGAGCCAAGCTTTTTTTTGTTCCGCATTCCTAATATATTAGTATAGACTAATTTTATAGGCCTAGACAAAATCCCATAATTTGTGAAGAGCAATTACCGTTTTAATAAAGGTACATTAGAATATGTCCTCCTCAACCAAAGTAAAAGTTTGTGTAATAACCTGCTACAAAGACCCGGATTATGTCCGCGGCGAAGTTATAAGTAGAGCAATAGATATGGCGCCAAAGCTACAGCTTGTTAGAATAAAAAACAAACATAGAGGCCTATTTCGTTATCCAGAAGTACTCATTAAACTATTCTTGACAAGGATTCGTCATAGACCCGATATATACTTGCTAACCTTTCGCGGGTATGAACTTCTAATACCGGTAAGGTTACTAACCATTGGTAAGAAGTTTATTTTTGACGAGTTTATTAATTTAATCGAATGGCTGGTATATGAGCATAAGAAATTAAATATTAATAGCCTTCTGCACAAAAGCTTGTTAGTTTTTTACAGATTTATGCTTCTTAGCGCAAATACCATCCTAACTGACACAAAGGCTCATGCCGCTTACTCTGCAAAATTAATGAATATCTCACCAGAAAAATACCTTGTAGTGCCCGTTGGCGCTGACGAAGATATCTTCAAATTTAGTGCTATGGCTGTTAAAACAAGACCAGAATTTAATGTTTTTTATTACGGCAATATGCTGCCACTTCACGGATTGAAGTTTGTCTGTGATTCTGCTGTCGAAGTTGCCAAAAACGATCCTTCAATAAGCTTTACGATCATTGGGGGTAAAAGCGAAACAAAAGCACTGGTTGATAAATCTGTCCGAAACGGAGCAAAAATAGAATACAGACCGTGGGTTGATTATAAAGAGCTGCCTGAATATATCGCAAAAAGCTCGCTTTGTTTGGGCGGACCTTTTGGCAATACAGTCCAAGCTCAAATGGTTGTAACGGGTAAGACTTACCAATTCCTTGCAGTCAGCAAACCCGTAGTAATAGGCAAAACGAAGATAAAAGAAGATTTTGAAGATAAAAAGAACTGCATATTAGTAGAACAAGCCAATGCACACGCAATCACCCAAGCAATATTCTGGGCAAAAAATAATCCGGACGAACTGCAAAAAATTGCCAAATCCGGCCATAAGTTATTCCAAGATAAGTATTCAGAGAAAAATATATCTAGGATATTGGCCGGGATTGTTTAACGTCGAATTTTTTACCAAAATGCAGCCAGCCGGAAGCAACGAAAAGCAACCCCAAAAACACTACGTAGACAGCTCTATCAAGTAGTCCGGCGGCTAGTATTACATCAGTTGGCACGTGATGAAGTGACTGCGAAAAGTATATAAAACTTTCCCGTATACCTATGGCGCCAGGGGTAAAAGCGACAAACAATGCAAGATTTGCGCTGCCAGTATAAATTAAAATACTGCTTATGCTGGCATGAGCACCCAGGGCTTTAAGTTCCACACCATAAATAACTGCGACAAGAAGAAGTTGAATTATCGTAGCTAGGAAGATTCCAATTATTAAGGATTTTTTATTTATAAGCCGCTTTGTACCTAAATATCTATAGCCAATAACAATTGCGCCTAAGGTAACAGCCAACGCTAGCAGCGGGTTAACCGGGCCAAACATCATCAAAAGACTGATGAGTGCAAAGAAAAAGTAGTAAACTATTGTTGCTAAAGTATAGTCCTTAATTTTGATGCCCAGTTTTGCTTTTAAAAATACTGCCCTAAATCCGGGTCCACTCTGAAGAGGGCCGAAAAAATTAACCAAAGTCGAATATGCTGTAAGCTGCAGAGTATCTTTATTTGGATAATTTTTACCGCAAAGCTTAATGGTTAAGGATGTAATAAAAAAATTAGTAATCAAAAACAAGAAGTAAAAAGCAACTAACAAAACAATTATAAATAAACCGATATCTTTTAATGGAGTCAAAGCGCCGGGGTTATTTTTAAAATACAGCCAAAAAACTGCTATGGTCAGACCGAGAATAAAAAAACCAAGAAACTGTCTGAATCGTTTTATAAAGGATGTTATTTTCTCTTTTTGCATAAAACCAAATAACCTTCTGACAAGTTAAAACGGTTAAACGGAAGGCTAAGATAATAGAAAGGCTTGATAATGTTTTCCATGTCAAATTTAGCCAGCAGGCTTGTCGGTTTGATAGGGTTTATACCGCTCGCCTTGGTACTTTCTTCTTTGCTTTTTTGTTTTTTAACTTTGTTTGCCAGGGCTTTTCGAATAAGCCTGGTTACATTAATTACCGGGTAGCCGTATGAGCTGAATTCAACAATGTCTAAGCTGGCTTCATTGAATAGTTTTATCAAATCGTCCTTTTCGTATCTTCTATAATGACCAACCTTCGTATCAAATTCATCAAACCACTCTTGCCTGGCAGGAACAGAGAGAATGTAATAGTTAGCGTCTATATCACAAAGCTGATTTAAAAAATCTACGTCATCTTCTATATGTTCCAGGACCTCGCAACTTATAACAATTTGGAAAGACTGTTTTTTGATTTGCTCTAGCCCACCAAGTTTGAACTCTAATTTTTTTGGAGAAATATTTCGGGATGCACGTATAATTTCTGCCGCCTCAAGAGCATTTTTTGAGAAATCTAATCCTACGCCGCTATAGCCTTTTTCAGCTAAGGTACACGCAAGCTCGGCCGGACCGCATCCTACATCCACAAATGTTTTCTCGCCAGGCACCTTCTTAAGCATTCTTATAATATTAAGCTTACGAAAGATATAGCGCGGGGCTTTATAAAATGGCATTAATTTGGTTTCCTTTTGTCTGTTATATTTTTTGAAAGCTGAGCCTTTTTCGTCCGCTCAAGAGTATCCTCTATAAGGGCGCGATTGGTGCGTATGAGATCGGCCATCACAGCTAAGGCAAAGGCTATGGTCGATGCAAATAGCAAGACAGCGCCAAGCAGCAATGACTGAATGTGGTCGCCTTTGTCGCCGCCAAAAAAGAGAATTGCGTAGCGTATGAAGGGAATTAAACCGCCGATTAGAAAAACCGTGCCGAGACTGATAAATATCAGATGCGGACGGTACATAATATAGCTGCGGGTTATGGCGGCCGCAGATTTATACATATGCTGCCATATGGATTTGAACAGCCGGGATTCGCGCGTTTTAGGATTAGTGCTAATCTTTATACTTTCAATAGGTATGCGCTTGTTGCCAGCCTGGATAATGGTTTCCATGCAGTAGCTAAACTGAGTAATGACGTTCAACCGGTAAAGCGACTCTTTGGAATAAGCCCGGAAGCCGCTAGCAGCGTCCGGAAGACTGGTACCAGCGGCTTTGTTAACCACAGCACTGCCTAGACGCTGAAAAAACTTTTTGAGAGGTGAGAAATGCTTGATTGTCTGTGTTTGGCGGTCGCCAATGACTATTTCAGCTCGACCATTCAGTATGGGCTGGACTAAATCACCAATTCGATCCTGGGGATACTGATTATCGCCGTCGGTGTTAACTACAATGTCAGCGCCAAGCTGCAAAGCCTTATCTACACCGTCATGAAACGACCGGGCGAGACCCATAGTTTTGCTGTGCAAAACAAAATGTGTTACGCCGTGGCTTTTGGCCACTTTGAGCGTATTGTCTGTCGAACCGTCATCAATAATTAACACTTCGATTTCATCTATGCCGGCAATTTCTTTTGGTATTGAGTCAAGAACTGAAGGCAATGTTTCCTGCTCGTTTAGGCAAGGAATTTGCACTATGAGTTTCATATGCTTAGTCATTTCGAATTTCCATTTCTGAACGCAAGAGGCAAGACGGCGTAACTTAAACCTATTACAGTAACTTTTCTCATTTTTCTCCGGATATTAACTATAATTCTAACACAATTAACTATGGTTTTGGTGCCAATCCCAGTGGCTTGATACCATTTCTTCAAGACCGTATTCCAGTTTCCACCGAAAATTTATGGCGGATATGTTTGACCTTTGCTAAGCAACCAGGAAAAAATTCTGGAAGAACTCAAAAAACAAAGATTTCATAATTAGCAATTGATTTTTAGGGTAGACATTTTAACGATATTATGATAATATAAATACAGGTTCACAAAACAAAAAATGACCAAAAATAGACTTCTTATTACAATAGCTTTAGTTTTTGCCGGCACGTTTGCAGCGTTTGCAGTCTATAATACAGTTTCCTTGCGTGCTGAAGACCCGGTAATATCGCATGTTGATAATAATGCTGAAATCGCCGGCTCCATAATAATTACCAACAAGCCTGAGGAAATAGTCGGTTTTGCCAAAAGCAACGGACTTGGGGTGCAAGACGTAACACGCATGAGCGGGAGTGTTCCAACCTTTGTCGTGTTGGCAGAAAAACCGGATGATCCTCGTGTCAAAGCCCTGGAAAAACAAAAGAATGTCACGGCTATGCCAAATTATATTTATAAGGCTTCCTTTACTCCTAACGACTCTAAATACGGCGAGCAATGGAACCTGCCAAAGATATCCGCTCCGAAGGCTTGGGATATCTCCAAGGGGAGCAGTGAAACCACTATCGCCGTAATAGATTCCGGTATTCTGTTTAGCCAGACCATTAACGGGACAGTCTACAGCCAGCCTGATTTCCCGCAGGAGCGCCAATGGGTAAATACAGCTGAAACCGGCATGACACAGGCAGGCGATACCTGCTGGACAGGAGTTCCCGAAAACAAGCAGGCTAACAACTGCGACGACAGCGGCAATGACCTGGTTGACGACTGGCGGGGCTGGGATTTTATGGCGGGTTACAGGGGTAATGATGCCGGATGCCCTAACAATGGTGACCCAGCAACCTATGAAAGCCCGACTGATTCTACTTTTGTAATGCAGGATAATGACCCGCAGCCATACTCGTGCGACAGCCCAACATCGCCCTCAATACTAAACAAGAACCACTATGATGGTACCTGCCAAGCTTTTACGAGCGCTTGTTTTGTAGGCCACGGCACTATGGTTGCCTCTGCAGCCGGCGCGGCAACTGACAACAGCCAGCTGATAGCCGGCTTGGATCACAATGCGAAGCTAATGAGCATAAGGGTACTGGACGGATATGGATACGGTACGACCGCCCGGCTGGCCAGCGCGATACACTATGCCGCTGATAACGGCGCCGATGTTATTAATATGAGCTTGGGCAGCAGCTGCAGCGACGAAAGCTTTTCTGATCCGCTTATAGAGGGCGCCTTAAAAACCGCCGCAGATGCCGGGGCGATAATGATGGCGGCTAGCGGAAATGGAAACTTAAGTACGGTTTGTTACCCGGCTTCGTCTTCTTTGGTTATGGCGATAGGCGCTACTGGCTCGGACGATAAGCGCACAAGCTATTCCAGCTACAGCAACAAACTGGACGTGGTAGCGCCTGCCGGGGTGCCGGTGGCCAACGCGCCTTCCGCCCGGATAAATAGTAATTATTATGCCAATGCCGGCGGTACATCTCTATCCACACCCCACGTAGCTGGCCTGGCCGCTCTTATAAAAGGGCACAAGGCTAGCCTTTCCCGCTCAGATATTATGAATCTTATACGCGACAGAGCCGACAAAGTAGGCGGCATGGGCGGGAAAATGTTTCATAAGGAATATGGGCATGGACGTATAAACGTCTATACGCCACTAGCCGTCTTGGAGGGGAAAATGCCGGTCTACCGTCTTTACCGTCCCATCACCGGAAGCCACTTTTATACTACCAGCACAACCGAACGCGACACTGCAGCCAACAAGCATGGATATCGATATGAAAATGTAGGGTTCCATGTCCTAAACAATGAAGAGCCAGGTACTACTCCGGTCTACCGTCTTTACCGTCCCATCACCGGAAGCCACTTTTATACTACCAGCACAACCGAACGCGACACTGCAGCCAACAAGCATGGATATCGATATGAAAATGTAGGGTTCCATGTCCTAAACAATGAAGAGCCAGGTACTACTCCGGTCTACCGTCTTTACCGTCCCATCACCGGAAGCCACTTTTATACTACCAGCACAACCGAACGCGACACTGCAGCCAACAAGCATGGATATCGATATGAAAATGTAGGGTTTAGAGCCGAATAAATTAACGGCCGACGCCGATGTAGTGGAGCCCGGCTTTTTTGGCTTGGGATGGGTCAATGCAATTCATACAGTCTACGAATACTTTGCCGTTCATACTGCCGGCTAGGCTGGTGAGGTCCATGTCTTTGAACTGGGGCCAATCGGTAGCTATAAAGACTAAATCCGCTCCGCTAACGACTTCATCAAGCGAATCGGAGGTGCCGACGGCACGAGCTAGATCGGCTTTGGCCTCGCCATTGGCCTCCGGGTCGTAGGCCCGGACTTGGGCGCCAGCCTTGCTGAGCAAATTGGCAATTTTGACACCGGGAGATTTGCGGGCGTCGCTGGTGCCGGCCTTGAATGACAAGCCAAGTACCGCGGCTTTTTTGCCTTTGACGTTGCCTAGGATTTTGGTGGCCTTGCCGACGATATAGCCGGGCATTTCTTCATTAAGCTGGCTGGCTGATTGCATGATATCCATGTCCACGCCATAGCTAGCGGCGCTACTGATGAGGCCAGCTACATCCTTGGGAAAGCATCCGCCGCCATAACCTCGACCGGCGTTCAAAAATGCCCGGCCAATCCTCGGGTCGGCACCAACTGCATTCATCACTTCTACCACATCGGCCTCGGTTTTATCAGCCAGCTGGGCGATAGAGTTGGCGAAAGATATTTTAAGCGCTAAAAAGGCATTGGCAGTAACCTTTATAAGTTCGGCGCTGTCTAGATTAGTTTTGATATATTCGCCCCCAGGCTTACGCACCGCCTCTCCCTGCTGTCTGGCTGAGCCAGACACACTGGAGAGCTCTTGGCGTTCCGCTACCTCATCTGCCTGTGCGGCTTGCTCACAGTACTTATTTGTACCGTTCGTTTGCTGCTCGTTGTTTCCTTGCGCAACATCCAAGTGCAAAACACTGGAGCTTTTTGGTTTGATTCCAGCAATCTTCGCCATATTTTCTTGGTTTTTTTCGACGGCTTTGTAAAGGTCTATGACTTTATCGAGAGCAGTTTGATCGCTGCCTCCGACTACTATACGATCGAAGAATAAAGTGTCTAAAAGCGCCGTGCCTTCACGCAAAAATTCCGGGTTGGAAACATAGGAGACGTCCTTTCCCTCAAAACTTTTTAGTACTTTTCGCCCTGTACCGACAGGGACGGTGCTTTTCTGCACATAGATTGAGCCGGGAGCAATATATTTAGCAGCTTCTTTAGCCGAAGCATAGATGTATGTTAAGTTTGAGCTGCCGTCAGGATTATCCGGCGTGCCGACGCACGAGAACACAAAAGAACTTTTCGGGATAGCTTCCGCATAAGAAGTAGTCGGTATAAGGCTGCCAGCATCAACGGCCTTTTTTACTAAAGGGTTTAGGCCTTCCTCATAGAAAAACGACCGGCCTTCGCGCAGCGCCTGTAAACGGTCTTCACTAATATCGATGGCATAGACTGTGTATCCGGCGTTAGCCAAGATAGTGGCAGTGGTCACTCCGACATAACCTGTCCCTATAACAGTAACAGTCATGACCTACGCACCACGCCCTTCCAAGGCGGGCAAAGCCCAACTTTGCAAGCCGTTCTTGGCACCCAGCGCATTTTTCGCCTGCGATACTCGCAAGTAGTACTGTTTGCACAACTCGCTCCGTTTCTCTTCGAGAAAATGGACCGGGCACTTAAGTGCGGAGGTCATGATTTTGTTATTATCTGGCATATTATCCTTTCGATATATCTAACAAATATTTTCCGTAGCCGGATTTTTTTAGCGGTTCGGCTAACGTATGCAGCTGTTCTCTGGTGATGAAGCCTTGGCGATAGGCAACTTCTTCAATACAGCCGATTTTGAGGCCTTGGCGCTCTTCCACTACCTGGACGAATTGAGAAGCTTGGTTCATGCTGGCAAACGTACCGGTGTCCAGCCAGGCCGTGCCGCGGTCCAATAACACAACCGTCAAATTGCCTTGGCGCAGATAGGTGTTATGGATTTCGGTAATTTCTATCTCGCCGCGAGCGCTGGGTTTGACGCTCCGGGCGATCTCGACAACTTGATTGTCAAAGAAGTAAAGCCCGGGAATGGCGTAATGGGACTTGGGATGAGCCGGCTTTTCCTCGATAGATTTTACGTTATTATCACCGTCAAATTCAACCACGCCGTATCTTTCCGGATCGGATACTGAATAGCCGAAAATTACACCGCCGGCAGGATCGGCCGCTTCTTTCAGCCTGGAACCCATACGCGAGCCGTAAAATATGTTGTCGCCTAAAACCATAGCGACCTTTTGATCGCCGATGAAGTCTGCGCCGACCAGGAAGGCGTCAGCCAGACCGCGGGGCTCTTCTTGGACTTTGTAGGTAAAGTTGCAGCCTATGTGCTCGCCGCTGCCCAGCAATTGTTCAAAACGGGGCAGGTCCTGCGGGGTAGAAATGATCAAAATATCGCGGATACCAGCGCTCATCAGCGTACTCAGCGGATAGTAAATCATCGGTTTGTCATAAATAGGTATCAGCTGTTTGCTGACTGCCATAGTTATAGGGTAGAGGCGGGTACCGCTGCCCCCAGCTAAAATAATTCCTCTCATACTGAAATCCCAGGCTTCAGTAGTAGTATGTAGCATGAAGTATGCAGTATGTAAAAATTTTTAAAACTCATTTCACCTCTATCGTTATTGACTTTTATGGTCTTTTTTGCTATATTCATAATATCACCATGACCAAGCTAAGCTGCCTAAGGTTTCGACCGACCGCGGATCTTGGTCTTTTTTAATTCCAAGCTGTGTTTTAACAGATCTATTCGTACAATTTGGTCGTTGAACTTTCTAAGCAAACCTGAATAGTGTTTATTCGGTGTAAGCAACTTTAACAGTTTTTCTTCTTCCAGCAAATACTCAACTAAGCAGTGAAAATCTCCGTCGCCGCTAACAATTATAGCCTTCTCGTATTCATTAAATACCTTGCCGGCAGCATAGAGAACTAATTCAGCGTCAACATTTCCTTTTACTTTTACAGCCCCGTCAACTTTATATTCGGTAGTTGGCTTGAAAATCAATCTGTATCCCATGCCCTGCAATTTGTCATACATAGATTCGTTACCCGCCATCATGCCAATAAATAAGTAAGCAGTTTGTACATTATATTTATTCTTTAAATAAAGCCGAAATTTTCGAAAATCTAGTGTCCAGCCCTGAGACTTTATGCCTAGATTTAAATTTTGGCTGTCAATAAAAGCATAATTGTATTTTGACGGTTTCTTCATAAGTTAACTCTTTGCCTTAGATACGATTTAAGTTCTTCCTGCCAGGCAGACGGATTAAATCCGGCAGTCTTTATTTTAGCAAGATCAAGCGTGCTTTGAAGCGGTCTGGGGGCAATGCCGGATTTGCCGGCGTAGTATTCTTCGGTGGTGGTGTTGCTGACGGATAAGTCATCCCGGCCTAGTTCAGCGAAAATAGCGCGGGTGATGTCTGCCCAGCTGGCTGGATCGCCGGCATTGGAAACGTTATAGACGCCGAACTCTGCCTTAGTTTGGAGCAAGTGATCAATGGCGCCCACCAGAGTTTTGGTAAAGGTTAGCCGGCCGATTTGGTCATTTACTACCTTAGGCGAGACGTTTTTCTCAGCTAATCCGACCATAGTCCGCACAAAATTTTTGCCCTCGCCGATTACCCAAGAAGTTCGCAGAATGTAATGCTTGGGAGCCAAGCCGGCGGCTATATCACCGGCGGCCTTGCTGGCCCCGTAGACTGACAGCGGGCTAAATGGTTCGTCTTCGTCATGGTTGTTATTTGAGCCGTCGAAAACATAATCGGTTGAAACATGGACTAAAGTTATCTTATTGTCTCTGGCAATTTCAGCTAAGTTAGCCACGGCGGACGAGTTAACCGACCAGGCCGTCCGGCGGCCTTCCTGGCCTTCGGCGCCGTCCACGTTGGTATAAGCGGCGGCGTTAATCAGAACTTCAACGCCGGACCAGTCAAATTCGGCAACGGACTTCGTGTCCGTTATGTCCAGCAGGTCAATGTCGGCGTAGCTTGCCTTGGGGTATTTTTGGCGCAAGGCAGTACCGAGCTGTCCGTTGGCGCCAGTGATAAAATATCCTGCGCCGTCCATTAAAATTCCACGGGGTTAACATCTTTTAACATCGGGTTTTGCAGGTCTTTGTCAGAAATGATGGCTTGGTCTTTTTTTATCGGCCAATCAATGTTTAATTCCGGGTCGAACAAATTAACTGATTGATATTGCGCTTCCGGCGACCAATGCTGGTTGACCAGATAAGTATAAGTGATGTTGGGGTCGAGAGTCTGGTAGGCGTTGGCCACGCCGCGCGGCACGAAATAGGCTTTTTCCGGCGATATTTCACCGGTGAACAGTTTGCCAAAAGCCGGCCCTTTACGCAGGTCAACCCAGGCTCCAAAAGCCCGGCCGTTGGCCAATGAAATAAATTTTTCCCAAGGTTCGGCATGGAGGCCGCGGGTTACGCCCGCACTAGCGTTAAAAGAAAAGTTGTTTTGCACGACCTCAAAAGCGGGCAGGCCGAGGGCTTCCATTTTGGCCTTTTGGTAATTTTCCTTGAACCAGCCGCGGCTGTCGCCGTGAAGCACCAGATCAACCACAAACAAACCGGGAATGTCAGTTTCTTGAACTTTTAGTTCGCTCATTTATCTGCCAATCTCCAGATATTTGGCTTCGGTAATGGCTTTTTGGGGTTTCCACCAAGCTTCGTTGTTTTTGTACCAGGCGATCGTGTCCTTAAGCCCTTGCTCAAAATCAGTGTATTTTGGAGTCCAGCCAAGTTCGCCGCGTATTTTAGTCGAGTCAATGGCGTAGCGCATATCATGTCCCGGGCGGTCAGCTACATGGTCAAAATCGGTTGTATCTTTACCCATGTTTTTCAGAATTAGCTCAATTACCTCGCGGTTGCTGCGTTCGCCGTCGGCTCCGATCAGGTAAGTTTCGCCGTTTTTGCCTTTTTCTAAAATAGCCAGAACGCCGGAAGAATGGTCTTCGGCATGGATCCAGTCGCGGACGTTTTTGCCCTCGCCGTAAAGCTTGGGCCGGCGGCCCTCTAAAATTTCGGTGATTTGGCGGGGAATTAATTTTTCTACGTGCTGATAAGGGCCGTAGTTGTTAGAGCAATTCGAAAGGGTTGCTTGCACGCCGAAGCTTCTGATCCAGGCATAAACCAGGTGGTCCGACCCGGCCTTGGTGGCCGAGTACGGGCTGGACGGATTATAGGGCGTCTCTTCATTAAACTTGCGCGATTCATTGAGCTCTAAATCTCCGTAAACTTCGTCTGTGGAAATATGGTGCAGACGTTTATTGTATTTGCGGACGGCTTCTAAAATCTGGTAGGTCCCGACGATATTGGTTTGCACGAAAGGCCAGGGCGAATGAACGGAATTATCGACGTGGCTTTCAGCGGCAAAGTGCACCACATAGTAGCATTCCTTTACAAGACGGGCGACTGTTTCGCCGTCGCAAATATTGCCTTTGACAAACTTGACCCGGCTTTCGTTTAAGCCGTCCAGATTTGCTAAATTGCCGGCGTAAGTCAAGCAGTCTAACACTGTAATTTGCCAGTCCGGCCGCTGTTTGTAAATATAATGTACGAAGTTGGCGCCGATAAATCCGGCTCCGCCTGTTACTAAAATATTTACTTTTCGGTCCATTCTATTTTTTGCCTCTAAGGAGTTCTCTACGGGGTTCGCTAAGCTCTCGCCCGTGGCGTTTGCGACTCAAACGATTCAAAAAATGAGTATGGACCAATTTCATCTCACTAAATTATAGCTTTCCTCGGGAGATTACGAAACCTTTTGGTATAATCTTAAGGTGAACCCCGTTAAAATTAAACGGGAAGTTGAATAGGACCGACAAAGACAGGCTGGTATTAATTACGAGGATTTCTAACGGTATAAATTATGGATAATGAATGGGGCGCCAAAATCGTTTCCTTTAAGGAATTTGAAAAACTGCGTGCTAGTCTTGGCAAGGTGGTAGCGACCAGCGGTGGCTTTGACCCGATACATCCCGGCCACATCAGCTGCATAATAGAGAGCAAAAAATACGGCGATACTTTGGTAGTTATCGTTAATGGCGACGCTTTTTTGGCTGCCAAAAAAGGCCGCCCGTTTCAAAATCTGGAAACCCGCAGCTTGATCGTCAGCGGGATTGCCGGCGTGGATTACGTAGTGCCATTTGAGATCAAGAATGACCAAACGGTGTCAAAAGCTCTAGCCGCCCTAAAACCTGATATTTTTACAAAGGGGGGCGACAGGATTGATGAGAAATCGATTCCGGAATGGAAGACTTGCCAGAAAAATAATATAAAGGTTATTTCCGGGGTGGGACTTGAGAAGCAGTGGTCAAGCAGCTGGTTTTTACAAGAATGGAGCAATGGAGGTAATTAGTGAAAAAAGTAATAGCTTTTGATTTGGATGATACTTTGAGCGAGAGCAAAAGCCAGGCCGATGATAGGATGGTGGAGCTTTTGGCCAGGCTGCTGGAAAAGTATCATGTCTGCGTGATTTCCGGCGGCAAGCTGGAACAATTTAAAAAACAGCTGCCGTTTATCACCAACGGGGCGGCACACCAGCTGGAAAACATGCATTTGATGCCTACCTGCGGCACCAAGTATTTTGTTTATGATTTGCCATCTTCTGACTGGGAACTAGTTTACGCGGAAGACTTTGCTCCCGAGCAGAAAAAGAAGATTATCGGCGCCATTAAAGAAGCATTAGATGAAACCAATTTATGGCCTAAAAAACAATACGGCGAGCTGATAGAAGACAGGGGGAGCCAGGTAACCGTCTCGGCCGTGGGCCAGGAAGCGCCGGTGGACGTAAAAAAAGCCTGGGACCCTGATGATATTAAGAAATACCAGCTGCGCGATGCTATTGCTAAAAAAATCCCCGAGTTTGAAGTCCGGGCTGGCGGCATGACCTCGATTGACGTGACCAAACAAGGCATCGACAAGGCCTTCGGCATGAGAAAACTAATGGAAATCCTGGACGTGGATAAATCCGATATTTTATTTTTCGGCGACAAATTGCATGAAGGGGGCAATGACTACCCAGTTAAAGCTTTGGGGATTGACTCTGTGGCGGTTAGAAATTGGGAAGATACGGCGCTGGCGCTTGAAGTAGTCCTAGCCATGAGCGACTAGAGCATCACACCAGCCAGACTGCCAACAAGAACATGCCTGTGTTAACTTTTAAACGCAAGGCGTGGTGCGCAGGTTGGGTAGGTTATTCGACGGTTACAGACTTGGCCAGGTTGCGGGGGCGGTCGACGTCCAGGCCTTTTTCCACGGCAATATAATAAGCGAACAGCTGCATGGCTATTACGCTTAAGATAGGCTGAAGCTGTTCAGCGGTTTTGGGCAAGTAGATTACGTCATCGGCGATGGATTTGATTTTTTTGTTGCCGACGGTGGCCGTGGCGATAATAGGCCCTTTCCTGGCCTTGATTTCTTCGATGTTGGACATGGTTTTATCCAGCAGCGAGGAATCGCAGGCCAAGGCAAAGGTAGGGAAGTTTTCATCGATCATGGCTAGCGGGCCGTGCTTCATCTCGCCGGCCGAGCAACCTTCGGCGTGGATGTAGGAGATTTCCTTAAGCTTCAAAGCGCCCTCCAGGGCGCAGGGGTATAAATAGTTGCGGCCGATAAATAAGAAGTCACGATAATGGGCGTATTTTTTGGCTAATATTTCGATAGCAGGCGCCAGCTCTACGACTTTTTGGGCTTTGTCCGGCAGGTTGGTTAATTCTTTGAGCAGTGGTGTGAACAGCTTGGATTTACCGTCGGAAAGGTGCAGCGCGATCTCGGTTAATATGGTAACTTGGGCTAAAAAAGCCTTGGTGGTAGCTACTGATTGTTCCGGTCCGGCGTGGCAATAGACTCCGGCATCCGTGATACGGGTCAGCGTGGAGCCGACAGCATTTACTATGCCGAGCTTTAATATGCCGTAATCTTCGACTTTTTTGATGGCGGCCACGGTATCGGCCGTTTCCCCGGACTGGGAAATGGCAATTACCGCCGTCCCGCGCGACAGCGGTTCTTTGCGGTATTTGAACTCGCTGGCCAGCTGGACCTCCACCGGGATTCCGGCGATTTCCTCAATCAAATACTCGCCAATCAACCCGGCGTAGTAAGAAGTTCCGCAAGCCGTGATAATTATCCTGTCAATGAGAGTTAGCTGCTGCTTAACGGACTCTAAACCGCCGAGTTTTATAGTCTTAATGTCGGGCTTTACGCGGCCGCGGATAGCGCTTTTTATAGTCATTGGCGCTTCGTGAATTTCCTTGAGCATAAAGTGCGGGAAAGTGCCTAATTCGCTCTCCTCGTGGTCATAGTCAAGTTCCACAACTTGGGTAATCTCTTTGCGGGTTTTATCCAAGCTCTCAATATGAGCTTTATTGGCTGAAATCTCCGCTACTTCAAAATCGTTTAAGAAAATAACTTTCTTGGTTTTATGGATAAGCGCGCTGGGGTCGGAAGCCAGGAAATGTTCACCATTGCCGACTCCTATAACGATCGGACTGGATAAACGAGCGGCGTAGATTTTCTCGGGCTCCTCCGTATAAACGGCGGCGATGGCGTAGGCGCCGCGCAAATCTGCAATGGCTGTTTTAAAAGCGGCGAAGAAGCCGTCGCCGGTTTTTAGGTAGTGGTCTATCAGGTGGGGGATGACTTCGGTGTCGGTCTCGGATTTAAATTTATAGCCCTTTTTAATTAGATCGGCTTTTAAATCTTGATAATTTTCTATAATTCCGTTGCAGACTACAAAAATAGATCGGGATGAATTGGCGTGGGGGTGGGCGTTGAATTCGGTAACGCTACCATGTGTAGCCCACCGCGTATGCCCAATCCCGCAAGAGACATTGGCCGCACTGGCCTGCTGTCCAGCAGAGCTGGCCACACCGCCAGTGCTCTTGGCGGATAAGTCAATTTTCTGCTGCGCTGCTCCTGCCGCCGTACCACTTGTACGGCTCTGTCCGCTGCTCTCAGAGAAATTGCCTTCTCCACTCAAGCCATTGTCTCTTGTAGCAACTGCTGGATGGCCGTTTCTTTTGACGAGTTTTTCCAGGTTGGCCACGCGGCCTACGTCTCTTAAGTATTTCAATCGCCCATTATCTATAGTTACCAGGCCGGCCGAATCGTAGCCCCGGTACTCCAAGGCTTTTAAGCCGGCCAGCACGAAGTCGGTAGATGAATCTTTAGTGCCTATATAGCCAACAATTCCACACATTTTCCCTCAATTTCCCCGCAACATATCAAACTGCCAAACAGCCAAGCTGTTCACCCCTTTGACATTATTCAGCCATTTTGAAATTTTTTCTTCCGGGGCGCAGTCACTGTATCGACCATACAGCTCCTTAGCGCTTCTCACAAAGAAATTCCAAACTGCCCTGAATTGCAGAAAGATTGAAGAAAAATGACTGGCAAGAAATGGAAATTTCATAGATTTTTAATTATAAACTATTAATTAGTTTTGTTATTTTTTTGCGGAAAGATTCTATTGAGAATGGTTCGGCTGATCGTTTTATCTCATTGACGCTATAATTGTCCGGATTAAATTTTTCTAAGGTTTCTTTGAGCGATTTTACGGTTTGCTTATCAAAGAATTCGCCGTTTTTGCCCGGCTTGATATAATCTAGCGGCCCACCGGCCGAGTAAGCAATTACCGGCGTGCCGGCCGCTAGGGCTTCAACCGGTGCTATGCCAAAATCCTCAATGTTTGTCGGGAATATAAAGCCGGTTGCCGAGCCTACTAATTCTGCCAGCCGGCTGTCATCTTCGATATGATTTATAAATTCTACGGTTGGCCCGGCAATTTTGCACAGGCGTTCATGCTCCGGCCCATCGCCTACAACCGTTAATTTCAGGTTCAGCTCGCTGCAAGCTTTTACGGCCAAATCAATCCGCTTATAGGGCGTTTGGCGGCCCACTACGATCAAACCTTCGCGCTCGGCCTTATCCAAAGCATATTTGTTGAATTTCTGGGTGCGGATAGGCGGGTGGACAACTTTTGACTCGCGCTTGTAATACTTTTGAATCTGTTCGCGGGTGTGCGTGGAATTGGCAAGTAAAACATCAGGCCTTTGGGCTGCCTGAAAATCCAGCGTCCGCAGCGGATGAATCAATTTTTTAAGTGAGCGGCGGGCCAACCAGCTGAATTTGCCGAAGCCCGGCTCTTTTAAGTACTCGTTAAAACGCGCCCAGTAATAATGCGTCGGCGCATGGATGTAGGATACATGCTTGACGCCTTTCGGCGTGTGAATGCCTTTAGCCTCGGCGCCGCTGGCCGAAATTATCACGTCAAAATCATGAAATTCAAGGCGGTTGAACCACCAGGTCCTAAGCAACGGAATATATTTGCGCATGACGGAAAACGGCCAACGCTGAAGATAGCCGGTAATGACCTTGGCCGGCTCCAGCTGGTTACGCCAGTAATCATTGCAATAAGAGGTATAAATCGGCGCTTCAGGATATATCAAGTGCAATTCATAAACTACCTTCTCCGCTCCGCCGCCTACTAGCCAATCGCATACCAAAGCAACCTTTTGTTGCTTTGGTGAAGTAGTTCGTAGTTCGTAGTTCGTAGTTTGGTTCACTTCAGGGATCCATTTAATGCGTTGACTAATTTTTGACATTTTACGATTAGCTCAAAAATCGTTTCAGCTTCGTGACTATCAATGTAATCCAGCCTTAACGATAGATGGACGAAATTTTTTACTTCCAGCAATGAACCATAAGCTATTATATAAAAATGCTTTTTATCTTGTAGTGTCCTTCGGCCGAAGCCCTCGGCAATGTTAGCAGATATGGAGGTGCTTGCTCGGCGGATTTGGTTAGTTAAAGCGAATTGTTCTTCCTTAGGAAAATTTTTTGTAATTTTATAGATATTAACTGCAAGATCTTGTGATTTTTGCCAGGCAATTAATTGCTCAAATGATTTAATTTTCTCTTTTTCCATACCTATCTACAATCTACAAACTACGATCTTCTAAGTTCATTTGGCACCGGAGCCTCCGATTACCGCTCTTAGGGTTTTGAGCAAGATGACTAAATCTAGCCAGAAGCTCCAATTTTGGACGTAGTAAACGTCCAGCTTGCGGCGTTCGTCGAAGCTTATATTGCGCCGGCCGGAAACTTGAGCCAGCCCGGTTAAGCCTGATTTGATGCTCAAGATGTGGTGCTTTTGGTAGTACTTGTCCAGCTCTTCAGGTATCAGCGCCCGCGGGCCAACCAAACTGATGTCGCCCTTAATGACGTTAAACAGCTGGGGAATTTCGTCCAAGCTGGTTAAGCGCAAAAATTTACCCACGGCGGAAATCCGCGGGTCGTGGTCCAGGTGGTCGCCGTTTTGCCGGTAATGCCTGGCTAGCTCGGGTTTGCCCATAGCTTTAAAGGCTTCCTCCGGCGTCGAGCCGCTGTATTTAGTTTTGTGGCTGCGGAATTTGTAAGCGGTAAAGGCCTTATTATATTGAGTTAAACGGGTTTGGCGGAAGAGGATTTTACCGCCGGGCTCAGATATTTTAAGTAAAATTACCGCCAGCAAAATTAACGGTGAGAATACTGCTAAGAGAATTACTCCGAAAACAATGTCAGAAACCCTCTTAACAACTTGACCCCAGCCGAAGAGCGCCGTTTGGTGGACGGTGATGACGGGAATTTCGCGGAAGAGCTCGACTTCGATTTTACCGGCATAAATATCGCTGCGGCCCGGAATAAAACGGTATTCTATGTGATTTTGCTGGGCAAAATTCAATATTTCACCATTTTTCTCATCGTTACTGTAGAGTTTGGTTTGGATAATGCTGTCTATGGAGCCGGCGCCGATCTTTTCACTTAGCTCGCCGATAGAACTAAAGGTCGGTATATCTGGCGACAAATTATTTTCGCCGACCACGCCGATTATGCGATAGCCGGTTTTCTCGGTGCGGCTGAACTGGTTGATAATTTCTTTGGTCGAGCGGTCACTGCCAACTATCACTAAGTTGGTAATGCCGACATTAAAGGAATAAAGCACCCGCCGGCTGATACGCGCCATATTGCGAAAAACTACTAAAAACCCGAAACCCAGCAAGAACCCGTAAACGGGCACTAAGCGGGCCGGGAAAAGTTCGCCCTGCACCACGAAATCGTAGCCAATAACCGTCAGTATGCCTATTACTGAGCCTAAAACGAGCTTACCGAGCTCTGAAAAGCGCTTTTCATAAACACTTTTGGAATAAAGTCCGATGGCGCCGTGGATGAGTATCCAAAGAGGCAGCACGACTACAATCGCGTAGAGGTATGTTTCGACTGGAATTTGTTCGATAAGCGGACGTTCGTCGTATTTTACGCGGAGTATGTAAGCTGCGGTAAAAGCGCCGGCCAGCGCCAAAAAATCGCCCACCACTAAAACCAGACGATAAACTAGCTCAGCATTATTCCTCATCTAGTACACCATTGTAGCAGTTTGAGTCATCGATGTTATAATTAACTTCGATAAGTTTGCAAAATGAAAAAATCAAAAATAAAGCCCAAACACAAAAAAGAATTGACCAGATTCATCGAGTATTTTATTAGCGGAGGCGTTTGGTTTTGGAGCGGCTACCTGATAATCGTCTTTTCATACGAGCATATCGGACTTTTTGCGGCCAATTTGATAGGCAATGCAGTGGGTATTACCCTTAACTTCCTGCTGGAGCGTTACTGGGTTTTTAAAACCAACCGTCCGACCAAACTTTTCGTAGCCACCCAGAGGTATATAATATACACCGCTCTAAATGCCTTTTTGCTTAATTACTTGATACTTAGAGGTTTGGTTGGCGTAGGGATAGGGCCGGAAATCGGGCAGTTTATTGCTTCGGGCTTCTTCACGGTTTGGAATTACATTTGGTACAAGGCTTGGGTTTTCAAAGGAGTCAAGCAACCTAAGCGGACCCGCCACCATGCCTGACCTAATACTATTTTTACATTTAACATTTTTCAATTCACAATTAAATGACTATTTCATTTGCGAAACAGCAATTGCAGCCAATCAGATGACAAATAAAAAATAATTTGAGCAATGGTAAATAAAAATGACTAATAAAACAAGGCCGACTAAAAAGCAGACTGAGTTGCTGCGGTTTATTGAACAGTTTATTGCCGAAAAAGGCTACGGGCCAAGCTACCGCGAGATAATGGCCGGCTGCAACTACTCTTCCGTGGCCACCGTAGCCGTACATGTTAACAATCTGGTGGCGAACGGCCATTTGATAAAAAAGGACCGTTCCGCCCGGTCGTTGGAAATGGCGAATGGGAATTCCGGCGGCAATAAAGAGCTGAATGATATTAAACCCAGCCAGGAAAAATGGCTGGTTGAACAAATCGAAAACAAATTTTACAAGGCCGAAAAAGGCCAGCTAACTCCTGAGCAGCTTGATAATCTTTACGTACTTGTCGGCGCTTTAAAAATTTTAGGCATCAATGAAGCGGCGCGGCTATTTATCCAGAGACTGAATGTTTTAAAAAGCAACCTGTGAATAGAATATAATACCTAAAATGGAAATATTGCAGGCGATAATACTGGGGATTGTAGAGGGCTTTACCGAGTTTTTGCCTATTTCCAGCACCGGACACTTGATCGTCGCCGAAGATTTGATCGGCTATAAAGACAGCGCCCAGATATTCACCATAGTTACCCAAACCGGCGCCATCGCCGCGGTGGTATGGTTTTACAGATTTGACCTGGCTAAAAGAGTCAATGATTTGGCGCTGCGCGACCCGGATGCTAAGAAATTTTGGCTGAACTTACTCATTGCCACGCTCCCGGTTGCTGTTATTGGTTACCTGGCCCAGGACTTATTTGATAAATACGCGGTCGCCGTAACTATAGCCATTGCTTTAATTGTCGGAGGTATAGCCATGTGGCTGATTGAGACGTATCATAAGACCCCTAAGAATATTACCGGCATTGCCAAGCTTGAGAAAATAACCTTATCGCAAGCGGTGCAGGTCGGCCTATACCAGGTGATAGCCCTGATACCCGGCTCCTCGCGCTCAGCCACTACCATAATGGGCGGACTGCTTGCAGGCATGGACAGAGTAACCTCCACGGCCTTTTCTTTCTACCTGAGCATACCGGTTCTGCTTCTGGCGGGCGGGTACCAGTTTTTTTCACAGCAGGATAATTTAGACAGTATATCCGGCGGCGGACCGGCTTTAATTGCCGGCACCATAGCCGCGTTTATCGTAGCCCTTTTGACTATTAGGTGGCTGCTGCACTATGTGGCTCACCGGGATTTCAAGCCTTTTGCTTACTACCGAATAATTTTAGGAGTAATTATTCTCATAGCTGTTATTTAACAGGGGCAGATTTGCACCCTATTTTCAGTTTGTTATAATAAAAAGGCTTTATCCTAAGGCACCGACAGAAAATTACTGCCACTTCAGCACCTCAAGGGATTAAGCAAATTATGACCCATGACGGCATGAACTATCATCCCGAAGCCGAAGTGCTTCGGGAGAGGGCTTTTGAAACAGAGCCTGCCGGCCACAAAAAAGGTCAAACACGAGAAACTGCGGCAGAATTTTTAGGCGGCGCCCTTAATTTAAGCAGTGCACCGCCCGAAGAACCTTCGCCAGATACTGCTCCTGCCACCCCACCCGCCGTATCTGAGATACCCCTTATTAACGAAGGTAAACCATGTCAAAGCTGTAGTGAAGACGGTTGTACATATTGCCGCGAGAGCTCAGATTACGTGCTGGCAGCCTGAATATTGGCTAATCAGCTTTGCCGTGCTAACATAAATAAACTTAACAATAAATAATTCCGGAAGCAGGTGACCCGTCCTTCGTAAAACTTCGGAGGGCAGGAATTCCTGCGCTGTGCCGCAACGGTAAAAGCCCGATACGGAGTCAAGTCTTCCGAGCAGAAGCAAAAAGTAAGCTATTTTTGCCCTTTGTTTTTGCTCATGGAGCACTACAAGGGGTTTTTAAATGGCCGTCGCAGCCATAGCCGAGACACTATATGCACCACCAGAATCTGTCAACTCGCCAGAACTGAAGCTTATATACGGTACCGGCCAACTCGAGCTAATAGAAAATGAGGGCAACCAGGAAACCACCCCATATCAAGATGTAATTAAAGTTTCTGAAATTCCAGGTGACGCTGAGCTAGTCGCGCAAGCACAGCGCAATATTAAAACTCGTTTGGTTGGTGATCTTGCTGTCTCTGAAGCGGTAGAGGTAAAAGATAAGCCGATTAAAAATACCCGAGAAGGCATTATTTGGGCAAGTAGATGTGACGCTGAAGGAATTGCCATGACAGATGCAAACATTGGCACAGAGATGGTTGAGCAAGCTTATAAGGCTGGCAATGTAGTCACTATTAAACTCCAAGTTGATGCTAATGATATTTACCAGAACGGCCAGCGAATGAGCGACGTGCATCGTAATGCAAACCATCTAGCGTCAGCTGATCCAATTATTAAGCCTCGAACTGTCGCTGAAGCTAACAACACACATCGCATGAAGCGTCTGTACGATATGGGTTTGCTGGAAGACAATGTTTACGTTCGTTTTTCGATGTGCGCCGAGGGTGTTTCCGATGAAAAACTTGATGAATTAAGGTTTTTTTCTTCAACTAAATCAATTTCTGTCCAAATGGCCTACAGTGAAAACGGCCAGCTGCTTGAAGAAATAGCCATGGTAGCGGGAGTCCCAGACAAAGACGCGCCGCGCCACGACCGAAAAATGGTCGAAGGCGTGGCTAGGCATTTTAACCAAAGCTATGAAGACAAGTCGGCTCCTGAGATTATTGGCGATGGCATGATTATACCGAAAATATATGCCAAGAATGGCGTAGTTGATTTTGTCAGAATTATGGACGATATCAACGGCGGAACTTTTTATGGTCAAAAGCTGCCAAGACAAGATTATCTAGAGCATAAAATTTTTTGCGAGCAGCGAGCGGCAAGATTCAAAGACGATGTGGTTGATATAAGAAATCAATTGATAAGAGAGATAGACAGCCTTCCAACGGCAGTTGATGCCAGCAAGCGCTTGGCTAAGCTTGTAGAGGGAAGAATGGTCGATAAAGCGCTAAATGACACATCAATAGACCCTAGTGTATTTGGTGCGGAAAGCGCAGCCAGTCTAGTCAGAGCTCGTGAATTAAAAGCTTTCGGGAATCATCATGAAGCCCAGGCGTTTATGCAACATGCCCGGGCAACAGCCAAAGGTGGTTCATGCCCAGCCGCCTTCCTGTTAGAAAAAGGTTTAAGCAATAATGTTAGCAAGGAGGATGCTTGGGCTGGTGGAGAGCAAAAGGGTGGAACTTGCGTAAACTGCAGTAAGAAAACCACGGTAGGCGTAAAAAATTGGTGCAAAGGCTGTATTAAAGGAAATTGCGGCTAATTTTAATGAAATGAAACTTCCAGGAATACGGCACTTGATATCTTCGTTAATTAACTATAAGTTTACTAGATGAGAAGAATGGGCGTTTTGGCTGGGGTGTTTGATCCGATTCATTTGGGGCATATTGATTTTATTGAGCGTACAATTCTCGATAATTCACTGGATAAAGTTTATTTGCTGGTTGAGAAAAACCCCAAACACAAGCCGGTTTTTGCTAATTATAATCAGCGTGTGGAAATGATTAATCTGGCCGTAGAGAAACATCCAAAAATAAAGGTTTATGATTGCGGCGCAGACAGCTATCCGATCAGCAATTGTTTACCGGAGATTAAAAAAATTTACCAGCCAGCTAAGCTTTACTTGCTAGTTGGCCATGATGTGGCCGATCACATAAAGTTCTGGCCTAATGCGGGCAAATTGCTTGAAGGTGTTGAGCTGGTGATAGCGGAGCGGAACGACGGCATAACTTCAGGCAAAATCCGAAACGCTTTTTCCAGCCACCAAGACCCAGCCGGCCTCGACCACAAAATTCATCAATACATCCTAGCCAATCACCTGTACTAAAACACCCTCAAAAAAGTGACGATCGTCGCAAAAGTGTTAGTGTTTTTGTCGCATGCTAAGGAAGGTATTGACAAGAAAGGCTGGGGCTAGAGAGAAGTGATGTCCGGGGCGTGGTTTTCCAGATGGGCAAGATGACGGTCGCGGAATTTTTTAAATTCGGCTTTGTTGAGTCCGGTTCGTTTAATAAACTGGCCGATTTTCTCCGAGCCGATATAGTGTGGAATCATCACGTAACTGGCGCCAAGATCATACAGCTCAGTGGCCTGATGGACATTTTCGGCGTGGCATATTATAGCGCAGTCCGGATTGGATTTTAGGATCAAATTAACCAAAAAAACGTTGGTGGAATGGTCGCTGATAGTTGAAACCACCAGCTTGGATTTTTCTATATTAGCTTCCTTGAGCAGCTCAGTATCGGTCACGTCGCCATACAGATAGGCGATTTTTTGCTGTTCCATTAAGTCAATTATTTCCGGGTCGTAATCAATCACCATAAAGCGGTGTTTCATCTGTTTAAAAATACGCACAAACTCGTGTCCGCCGTGATGATAACCCAGCAGTACGATCGGGTAACCCTCTGAGCGTTTGTGCTCGCGGTAAGTAACTTCTTTTTCAAACAGCTTAAATTTTATCTGGTCAAATTTAGCAAACAGCTGGTCGTCGTAATGCATTAAGTAGGTGGATATGGCGATTGTAATAATAGCCACCAGCGTAATGATAGAAGCTACCTCAGGCCGGGCCAAACCTGAACTGACCGCAAGAACCACTAGTATTATGGAAAATTCACTGATTTGAGATAAATTTATACCGGTTTTAAAGCTAACACGCTTTGTGTAACCTAAAAATCCCATAGTAGACGTTATAATCAGCGGCTTGCCTATAATTACAATGGCCGACAAGATCATTGCCGGTATAATTCCGCTGGCAATATTACCGAGGCTCATGCTTTGGCCCAGGGTGATAAAGAACAGCACTACGAAGAAATCGCGAAGCGGCTTTAGCCTGGAGGCTATTTCCTGCACATATGGTGAAGCGGCCAGCGCAACACCGGCGAACAAAGCGCCTACTTCTATAGAAAAACCGCTGATTTTGAACAAGGTGGCGATACCGAACCCCCAGGCAATTGCAAATAAAAACAATAACTCCTGGGTTCCGGCCATGTATCTGGAAACTTTTGGCAGGATTCTTGTGCTGCAAATTGCCAGGAATGCCAGCAGCAGCAGCCCCTTGCCAAGCAGCAGCAGAATCTGTTCTAGGTTAAACTGCCCATCCTCGCCCGCCACAATAAACAGCAAGGCAAAGGTGGCTATAATGTCTTCGACAAGAATAACCCCAATGGCAATCTGGCCGTGCAGGCGGCCTTGCTCGCGCTTGTCGCTGAGGATTTTGATGATAATAATGGTGCTGGAAAAAAACAACGCCAAGCCGATGAGCAAGGCTTCCGTTATGCTAAAACCCATCAAACTGCTAGAGGCGAATCCGAGCAGGGTGATGGTAAGGAGGGACATGCCGGCAATCAGCGGCACCACTTTGCCGAGCTTGCGCAGCTCCGATACGTTCATGCCAAGCCCGATAATAAACAGCAGAAGGGCAATACCTAGGGCGGAAAATGTCTGGAACATCTCGACGGATTGGATTAGGTTAAAAATAGACGGCCCTACCAAAAGTCCGGCCAGTATGTAGCCCAGTATCAACGGCTGCCGCAGGATTTTCATGACAATAGAAACAATGGCCGTTACCAGTATCACAACGCTAAGTTCGGTAAAAATCGTATCGTGCATGTTTCTTTTAGCAGGCTAGTTTTATTTAGCTTATACTTCCAATCAATTATATAGTATTGTTAAGTTAGAAACCATGAAGCCAGTATTTAGAAAAATATCAGCCAAAATTTCTAATGCCGCCGGTACGGCTTACGCTTTTTTAGGTGCCGTATTCGTAGTTTTAGTTTGGTCCTTCAGCGGGCCGTTATTTAACTTTTCAGATACCTGGCAGCTGGTCATTAATACCGGCACGACCATTGTGACGTTTTTGATGGTATTTTTGATTCAAAACACCCAAAACCGCGACTCCAAAGCGGTTCATTTAAAATTGGACGAGCTAATCCGAGCCACCAAAGCCCGCGATGCCTTCGTAGATCTGGAAGATTTAACAGACGAGGAATTGAGCCAGCTGGATAAAGAATTTCACGAAATCCACGACCAGCAAGCAACTGGTCCGGTTATGAAAAAGCTGCAAAAAAGCATCAAGATAGAGCATGAACTGCGCAAAACCGGCAATCGATATTCGGTTGAAAAACTTAATGAGATTATCAAAAAGATAACTGATTATTAGTTTCAAGGTTTGTAACCTAACCATGCTATCCCTAAAACCTAAGGATCTCGCAGTGATATAGTGAGGTTTAACGAATGGATATATTCTTTGAACTGCTTACAAAACTAATCCCGATATTTTTATTAATATTACTAGGCTATATAGCCGGTAAATATTTTAAGGTTAATAAAAATACAGTTGCCAATCTGCTAATTTACATTATTTCTCCGGTTGTTGTTTTTTATGGCGTGGTTACTACAGAAATAAATGCCGGAACTCTTGCTTTGCCCATTATATTTTTTGCTGTCAGCTGCTTGGTAGCACTTATCACTTACGGTGTCGCAAACTTTGTTTGGAAGGACGGTAACAGGAATGCCGTAGCTTTTATTGGTGGAAGCAGTAATTCTGGTTTTTTTGGGTTGCCTGTAGCGGTGGCCCTGTTTGGCGAAGGTTCGATCAGCGTAGTTGCGCTAGCTATACTTGGCACAACACTATATCTCACTACGTTCGGCTACTTCCTGGCAGCTAAAGGCAAACACACGTCGCGAGAGAGCTTGATTAAGGTTTTAACAATGCCGATTTTGTACGGATTTATTATCGGAGTCTTTATCCACTATATTAATTTTTCAGTACCGTCTAATTTTCTTGATATCGCCAGGAGCTTCAACGGCGCGTTTATTGTACTGGGCATGATGATGGTTGGACTTGGCCTTGCTGACATTAAAAGATATGAATTTGATAAGGTTTTTGTCTTTTTATCCTTTTTCGCTAAATTTGTTATCTGGCCGGCGGTAATTCTTGGAATTATTTTAGTCGATAGAAAGTTTTTTGGTTTTTACGATGAATACACTCAAAAAATATTGGTGATGCTTTCATTAGTACCTGTGGCTGGCAATATTGTGGCCTATTCAACGATTTTAAAATCTCATCCAGAGAAGTCGGCACTATCGGTTTTCTTAACGACTATCTTCGGATTAATTTTTATACCAATTGTAGCCGTCTTGTTTTTTTAACTATTGGGGGTTGGCGTTGGCGATGGCTTCGTCTATTACCTTTTTGAATTCTCTTTTAAGGTTTTTTGGTTTCGACTTTTGGATTCACGCTCGAGAAAATGAACGAGTGACAGGCTAATTTAATGGAGTTTTTATGACGCTCTGACTGTCCAGGAGGTAACTGATCTGAAACGCAAAACGCTTTACAGCGAAGACTTGCCAGCCGGACAAAAGTTTGGCTAGCTGAAAACCATAAATCCATTTGTTTAAGGGGCGGTAGGTTCAGGACTTTTGCCGATGTTGGCTAGATAAAATTGAACCAATAAATCCTCGTTGAACTCATCTAGCTCATATGTTTTTGTCCAGCTAGCAAGTTGGATTGGTTTGGAATTGCTGGCTCTAGGCATAACCAAGGCTTTGCTGGGTTGAAAATTTTCTCTGGAGTAGGGCGGTCCAAACAAAGCTTTTAATTTTTCAATCTGATCTTGAGGCAAATCCGGTTTGTAAGCTATAACTACGCCTCCATGCTCCAAGTTGTGCACGAAAGTTTCCGGTGGCACCTCGGTCTCGTGTATGCCCCAGTTGGTAGGCTGCTGGGCATGGGGTCCGGAACTGGGCAGGTCTGAATTATATTGGCCGTAAGTAGCCCCGTTAGCCAAGTGCTCACGACCTTGATCCTCATGGGACTGGCCTAGTTCCAGCCCGGCCTTGCCGGGATCTACGCTGTCATCTTTAGTGAAATAAAATAAACCGAACATTAGTCCGATTACAATTACTACAACTACGATAAATTGTTTACCCATAAATGGGAGTACTCCTTAAATTTATCTCAATAATAACATTTTTTGCCTGGGGCGTAGAAAAATCTTACAATACAAGCATGTGGGGCCAAGTGCTGACAATCTTACTATTTACTATAAGCGCCCTGGCTGTCAGTTTGCGGAAATATTATCTGCAAAGCCCGGTTATAGAACCTCCTGCCAGACAAGCCAACCCGGCCCTAAAGCGCCGCACGGTAAAGTCAACCAAGCGCGAACATGTTTTATCCGCCCTTTTAATAATTATAGCCGTTATTTGCTTTAGCTTATTCGCGGCCATACTGCCGGCTTATGTACCGAAGATAGTTTATTTCGCTATATTAGCGCTGGGTGTATACTTTGTATTTTTTTATCTGCCGGGCAAAAACAGCGGACGTTTTATAACGGACTTGGCCGGCCTGTTGACGCCGCTTTTTATTGCCTTGTTAAGTAAAACCAAAAACCAGACCAAAAGCCTGGAGAAGCGTTTGGCCGAGCGGGAAAAGTCCAAAAACGTCTACAGGCATTTGACTAAAACCGAAATCCTGGAGATGCTAAACCGGCAAAAAGCCAATTACGACGGCCGCAGCCTGGCCAAAGGGCTAAATTTTGCCATAAATTCCATCAACCTGGGAGGTAAGCAAATTGAAGACTATACGATGCCGCTGGCAGACGTGCATCTGGTTGGCGCTCAAGAAACCGCCGGCCCGATTTTAATAGACGAACTGCATAAGTCAGGCTACCGAATTTTTCCCGTTAACAACAAGAACGAGGGGATTATTGGTACGGTCAGGCTGTCAGACTTAATCGATCTGAGCGAGGGCGGCAGGGCAATCAAGGACGTGATGAACAATGACCTGCAGTATCTAGATGAGGATGACAGCGTTATGGCCGCATTTGATAAATTCGTTAACTATGGAACCACTATGTTCATAGTTAAAGCCGGCAATAAAGATTCCGGCATTTTATATCTTGAAGATCTCACCAGTGAACTCATAGAAGAATAGTCCGGGGCTTTATTTGATTAGCTGGTTGCGCAGCTCCTGGTTTAGATTTATAAGCCGAAGTGTATCAGGAATATCGCCTGGCAAGCCGACGCATACGCCAAATAGCTGCTTGACAGTCCAGCCGGAATTTTCCGCCTTTCTAATTTCGTAGCGGTTTATGCTGTATCTTACCTGGCCGGATTTGGTTAACTCATAAAGGAAACTGCCGGGGATTAAGCTGCCCCCGCAGCGGCGAATTCTTTCCGCCCCTAGAATTTCACCCGTAAAACGATAAGTAATCGGCGGATTGAATAAGTCGATGCTGCGGTTAAGCGCTTTGTCGACTACAGTAACGCCGAAGCCATAGCTATTGTGGCGAGGGCTGGCGGCTGTCAGGCTGCGGCGGTCGGAATTCTCAAACAGTGTGCCGGTTAATTCATCCCAAGAAGCATCAGGCTGCTGGCTGCGAAGCAAGGCCAGCGCACCGCTTACGAAGGGCGTGGCAAAGGACGTGCCGGCCGCTCCGCTGGCGTAGGCTGAAGTTTTATTGGTTTTGGTCCAATTGGTGGTTGTCATATCCGTACCGGGAGCCACGATATCCAAATTGGAGCCGTAGTTGCTAAACGAAGCAGCATTGCTGGATGAGTTTGAGGCGCCGACGGCCACAACTTCAGGGTAGTTGGCAGGGTAGACAATACAGTCGCAGCCGTCGTTGCCTGAGGCGGCTACTATCAAAATGCCTTTACTCTGCGCGTATAACATGGCTTCGCGCAAAAACGGGTCCTCAAGGTCTGTTCCTAGACTGATACTGATGACATCTACGCCTCGATCGCTGGCGTAATATATGGCATCGGCCACGGTGTAACTATTGCCGTAGCTGTCGTCGTTTAGAGCTTGCAGCGGCAAAATTTTAGTTTGCCAGTTAACCCCGGCAATACCTACGCTATTGTTACCAGTAGCGCCTAAAATGCCTGTTACCAAGCTGCCATGCTGTGTGCCGTCGCCGTCGGGATTGGTTTCACCGGCTTCGGCGCTGCGCTCAAAATTTATAAAATCCCAGCCTAGATAATCATCTGCCAGCCCGTTGCCGTCATCATCCAGGCGGTTGCAGGATTTATTAAGAACGATCAGTCGGTCGGTGCAATTAAGAGTAGAAACATGTTCGACGGTTGTCGGCCCTGATTCGTTATCGACAATGCGGTCGAAATCGTCGTCTATGTTATTGCAAGATTTGTCTAAGGCTAAACTCCGGTCCGTGCAGTTTAAACGGCTTGGACCTTCCTGCGTGGTAGCGCCTGACTCGCCGCTATTATAGGCCCAGCGGTTGGAAAACTCCTGGTGGTTTAGGGCGAAACCGGTATCGATTACCGCCACGGTTGTCTGCTTAGCGCCTGGCGGCTTGCCCCAAGCTGACTGCATTCCGGTTGGCGCGACCCACCACTGGTCGGCGTAAGGATCATTTGGTGTCAGCTGCGGTTCGTAAATTCTAAGCGGATAAGTCTTGCCGTTTTTGGTTATGGTCTGGTTTTTTTCGCTGACTTGAGCGTCTGAAGCGTAGGCCGGGGGTTTTTTCGGCCGACTGTTAGTTGGCGGGGAAAGCCGGCGGGTTTTTTCGGAACCATCCGGCCGCACGCCGGTCTTGGCGTCTTCGTGACCCGTCAGGTTATCGGGCGCAACGGCAGCGGCCGTCGAAGAGCCGGCAGCCAAGTCTCCCGGAGGATAACTTGAGCGAACATTTACCAAGGCTATAACTAGGGTTAATACTAAAAAGCCCCAGACAGACTGCTGAAGGTAGATTTTATTTTTTGGCATTTTTATTTTTGTTAACACTTTATAATTATAGCAAAAATTTGCTTTAAAGTCAATAGCCTTTAGCGGTTTAAATATGGTATAGTACACTTCTAATGATTAAAAAAGATCCTAGAATCCTCAGTTCGAACGTTTCCAAGCATATCGGTACCTCTATAACCATCCAAGGCTGGCTGCATAAAAAGCGGCTGCTGGGCGGCCTGAATTTTATAAATTTGCGCGACCGACGCGGTTTGGTACAAATTTTGGTCGAGGCTAAAGACGAGGTTGAGAAACTGCGCGGCTTGCAGATTGGCACGGTACTGGAAATAACGGGGCAAGTCATAAAAGATGAGCGGGCTCCGGGCGGGGCGGAGATTCATGAGCCGAAAATTAACGTTTTAGTGCCGGTTACCGAGGAACCGCCGATTGAAGTCGATAAGCCGATCCAGCATAAGCCGGAAAACCTTGATACCCTGCTTGATCATCGTGTTTTAAACATCCGGAATCTGCAAGAACAAAAAATTTTTAAGATTAGAGCCAGCCTGTTTCGCTACATTCGGGAGTATTTGTACCAGCATGATTTCGTGGAAATCCAAACGCCAAAATTACTGCCTGGTGCAACCGAAGGCGGGGCTGAGGTTTTTAAGTTGGACTATTTTGGCAAAGAGGCGACGCTGGCTCAAAGCCCGCAGTTTTATAAGCAAATCATGGTCGGTGCCTACGAGCGTGTATTTGAAATCGGGCCGGCTTATCGCGCCGAGCCAAGCGCGACTACCCGGCATACGACCGAACTTACCATGCTGGATATCGAGATGGGCTTCGTAGCCGACCATGATGAAGTGCTCAATATGGTAGGCGGGATGACGATTGATATTTTGAAACGAGTTTATGAGGAACATGCGGCTGACTTGAAAAGCTTGAATGCACCGGAGTTGAAGCTGCCGGAAGATGGCATTGTGCCGCAGTTTACCGTCGCTGAGATTCACGAAATGTACACTAAAGCCACAAAAATTGACACGACCGATGAAAAAGATCTGACTCCCGATGAAGAGCGCTGGATTGCCGACTATGCTCTTAAGCAGCTGGGCAGTGACTTGGTCTACGCCGTCCGCTTTCCAATTGAAGCGATGAAATTTTACCACCGGGCAGCCGATGACGGTAAAACGGTGCTGTGGGGGGATTTGATTTACCGCGGCATTGAGATTGCTACCGTTCCGCTGCGCGAACATAGATATCAAAAAATGATTGAACAGATGAAAAATGCCGGACTGAACCCCGAAGAAGAGGGCTTTAAGTACTACCTGCAGGCCTTTAAATACGGCTTGCCGCAACACGGAGGCTGCGGTTATGGCCCTGACCGGCTGGTTCAAAAAACGGTCGGCCTCAACAATGTTAAAGAAGCCACTCTCTTCCCCCGCGACATGAACCGCTTGGCGCCATGATCTACGACTTAACGCAAACGACCAACGAAGATTTACCGGTTTATCCGGGCGATCCGAAGGTTAAGCTGGAGCCGATTGGCGGAGTTGATGAGACTGGGTTTTTAGACCACTTGCTAACCATGGATACGCACAACGGCACGCACATTGACGCGCCGGCGCATATAATTGCCGACGGCAAGGAATTAAAAGATTATCCGATTGAGCGGTTTGTGCTTAAGGGAATATGCATTGATGCACGCGGTGGTTTTAAGCCGGCGGATATTAAGCGGCAAGTTAATGAAGATGGTTTGGCCGTATTGTTCTGTACTGGCATGAGCCGGTATTTTTATGAGGAAAAATACTGGCAAGATTATCCGGTCTTGGATGACTCTTGCATGCAAGCACTAATCAATAAAAAAGTCTCGTTGGTCGGCATTGATGCGGGAAGCTTGGACAATCAAGACGACTTTCCGGTCCATAAAGCTTTGTTGCTGGCTGATATTTTACCTGTAGAAAACCTAACCGGACTTGAACCCATAATCGGTAAAACTTTCAATCTGTACGCTTTGCCGCTAAAGCTGGAAAAAGACGGCGCCCCCGCTCGGGTAATCGCAACGCTAAACCATCTGTGACAAACGTAAAATTTACTTGTTTAGACTTAACTTTTGATAGTATTAAGGTTTTCCGCTGGGAGTGAAAGTAAACTACAAGCCGTGGTGCGTAGGTTGTGGAGGGTTTTCTGGTATAATCTAGTCTAAAGCTTAAGTAGAATTGCAATAGATAAAATGGCTAAAAATACAAACCCCGATGCTCAAAATCCCGACTATGCCGTCGAAGGTGTTGACCCTGAAATTGAGGCAAAAATTGACGCCATGATGAGTCCCGACGCACCAAAAAAACCGGCCGCCGGCAAAAAGCTAAAAATTAATGTTAAAGATTCTGCCGGCAATATAGACAACGCAAAAGCAGGAAGCGCCAGCGCGCCGCTCTTACCCAACGACAAACTGCCTAAATTCGAAGACAATAAAAAGGCTGAGGAGACGGAGGAAACAACCGAAGCCTTCGAAGAACTGCCCGAGCAAGCGGACGAGGCTCCTCCTCAGGCGGAAGACGCAGCGGCCGGGGAAGAAATAACTATTGCCGATGAACAGCCAGCCGCACCTAACCTAAAGGATGAAATCGGCGTCGAAGACCGTGCTACACAGCAGGCGGTTGATGAAATCGTGGCCGAGGAATCAGACAGAATTTTAGCCATAGATGATGCCAAGGCCGAGCTGGCCAAGGATGGAACAGCTTTTAAGAAAAAAGGCTTGACGAATAAAATTAAGTCAAAACTAAGAGATTTTTGGGCCAACCCGCTAGCCCGCCGGTTAACTCTCGGCGGTGTTTTCTTAGCAATTATTATTATTTTTTCCGTGCCGGCCAGCCGTTACTTTGTCTTAAACTTAGCCGGGGTTAGGGCGTCAGCTTCCATGAAAATTGTCGACGGGAAAACCGGCCAGCCGTTGAAAAATGTCGAGGTCAGCTTGTCTGGCAAAACTAATACAACTGATATCGACGGTCAGGTTAAACTGGATAAAATCAAGCTTGGCGAACAGAAAGTAACGGCTAAAAAACCGGCCTTTGCCGAGCTTGACCGTAAAATTACCGTTGGCTGGGGGAGTAATCCAATGGGTGATTTTAGTCTAACGGCAGTCGGTAGCCGCTATGTATTTTCAGTCAAAGATTTTTTGTCAGACCGGCCGGTTGACGCGGAAGCCATCAGCGGACAATACAGCGCGCGGGCAAATGATGCAGGCGAGATTGTTCTGGCGGTAGAGGACGAAAAACTTGAAGATATTGCCATAGAAATAGTCGCACAAAACTATCGTTCCGAAAAAATAAATCTGCCGGTTGGCAGCAAGAAAACCAATGAATTAAAGCTAGTGCCCGCACGCAAACACGTATTTGTATCCAAGCGGAGCGGCAAATACGACTTATATAAGATTGATGTCGACGGAAAAAACGAGGAGCTGGTGCTAAAGGGGACGGGTAATGAAAACGAAGAAAACATGGTTATACTGCCTCATAAAACTAAAGGCAAGGTAGCTTTCGTATCAACACGGGGGGATAAATATAACAAGGACGGCTACGCGCTCAGCAGTTTAAATATTATTGATCTGGATACCAACGAAGCTACTAATATAGCCGAGTCCGAGCGAATACAGCTGGTTGATTTTATTGATGACAAGCTCATTTTCGTAAAAATTAGAGCCGGCGAAAGCGCCGCCAGTCCTACTCGCCACCGACTGGCTTCTTACGATATAGAAAGCGGCAAGGAGAAGCAGCTGGCTAGCAGCAATTACTTTAATGACGTATTAAGCGCCCGCGGAATAATCTATTACAGCCCGGCAGAGTATAAACTAAAGGGCCAGGTCGGATTTTATCAAATCAAGCCCGACGGCAGTGAAAAATACACGGTTTTTCCAGAGGAAGTATGGAATTTATTTAGAGTCAGCTACTTCAAAATCAATGCTTCTGTCAATCAAGACTGGTATGAATACGACATTGGCGGCGGGCAGTTTGATAAGCTTGAGGGAGCTCCGCCGGTTTTGAAATCACGGGTTTATGTCGACGCGCCGGACAGCCCAAACAGTATATGGGTGGATGAGCGCGACGGCAAAGGCGTATTGTTGCTATATAACACCGAAACCAACCAAGAAGATAAGGCTCTGCAAACGCAGGGAGGGCTGCGCAATCCAATTCGCTGGCTGGATAACGACCATGTAATTTACCGGGTGTCGGACAATTCTCAAACAGCGGATTACGTGTTGAGCATTAGCGGTGGAGAGCCTCGGAAAATCATAGACGTCACAAATATAGCCGGCCTAGACCGCTGGTACTATTATTAGACGCCTACACCAGCCAGTCTGCTTCCTGCCGGAGCCAGAAACCCCACTGGCTTCTTGGCACCAGGCACAATTTTCTTCTGCGGTATTCACTTCACCGTACCTTATGTACGGCTCGCTCCATTCCTCAAAGAGAAATTGCACCTGGCACTCAAGTGTAAGCGTCTAATCGACCCTAATTTAGCTGCTCTCCCCTCAAACGGAATAAATTAATACGAAGTAAATTCGCAATAATTTATGCTTAATTTTTTGGGGCTACGTACAGCATTCAGACTGGGGAGATCTAGGGTTGAATTGGTGAGAATGCTAAAATAAGGTTTAAGAGAATGACTGGAATACATAGCTTCAGAGCAAAAACATGGCTTCGACTGATTTTACCGGCAGTGATTTACAGCCTTCTTTTTGCTCTAATTGTTATTTTTCCTTTGTACATCTTCCATATTTCGGAGATATCGCTTAGTTTGCAAAGCGCAACCTCAGTCTCTTTGCTCGGCTTTGCATTAATTGAGTTAATTATCCTGGCCTTAGTTGTTTATTGGCTAAAAAAAGACGGCCGCTCCCTTAAAGATTTAGGCCTTGGCAAGCCGACTACAAGAAAAGCTTTAGCTTTGGGGGTGCTAGTTGGGCTTTTGTGGGCCGGGGGCATTGTTGCTGACCTTGGTTTTAAAGCCGAACAGCTATTGACTTTAGATCAATTTAAGCTCTGGGGGATACTCACAGGGATAGTGATAGCATTTTCAGAAGAGGTAATTTTTAGAGGATTTTTAATCACCGAATTAAAGAGACTAAAGTATAACGTTTGGATCCAGCTACTAGTTTCTTCGTTGCTGTTTGCTTTTATACATGGTCCGACAGCGCCCTTCGCCTTTGTGCTTGGCATAATATTGGGTGGACTTTATATATTCAGTCGATACAGCCTAACACCCATAATAGTCGCCCACATACTAGTCATTCTTTTGGTCGAACCATATTTAGTCATGGAAAGTGTAGCAGAATTCTATAAATTTTAACCGCGTCGCTAATAGATGCTTATGCTACAATTATTAATGCTTTGTTTATGAAAAAGAAATATTTAATTTTGGTGCTGGTGCTGGTTTTTTCAAGCCTGCCAGGTTTTGTTTCTGCCCAAGATGATCAGACCAATCCAGTTCGACTGGAACGCGAAAAACGCGTCAGCGAGCGGATTAGCCGCTTCAACGTAAAATTGTCAGACCAGCAGAAAAGCTCGTATAAAGCTAGCTGCAAAGGCGCCCAAACCAAGGTGTCGGCACACCTGGAAAATGCCAAACGATTTTCACAAAAACACGATAAAAAATTCTTTGAGATCATCGAAAAAACCAATAAACTTGCCGAGAGACTAAAAGCCAAGGGACAGGACGTAGAAGCCGTTCAAGCAGCGGTGAACAACGCAGTTGAAACAAATGAAAAGCTCAAGGCAGCTTATGGGGACTACATTTTAGCGCTAAGCGACACATCGCAAATGGACTGTCAGTTAGATCCGGAAGGTTTCAGGGCCTCCATTGACGGAGCCAAACAAAAATTTGCCGAACTGAGAAAATTCCGCCAAGAAGTCCGCAAACTGATCAAACAAGATTTAGTAGTGGCCTTGCAGTCAATTTTAGCCGAGAACTAACATGAAAGATGATATTAAAACTGAACCAAACAACCAACCGCCGCAGTTCAGGCAGCCGCTTTCTAGCCCGCCCAGAAATCTCGACGGCAAAGTCCCGCCGGATTCGGTCAACCTAAATACCGTGCAGAGCCAATCTGGCAAGCCTGATCAAACCACGTTAAACCAGCAAGATAACCAAGAATTAAAACCACAAACTGATGAACAAAAACCAGATCAGCAAAATAAGCCGCCCTCGCCTGCAAAACCTAAAAAGAAACGCGGTATTTTGCCAATAGCCATTTCGATTATTATTCTACTGGCGCTCAGCTCGCTGGCGGTTTATGCCGGCTTAATTAAAAAAGATGAATCCCAAAGAAATTTGGATAATACCGATGCATCTGCCCACCAGCCGGCGATAAGCGACGCTGAAGACAGGCAGGCCTTGCAGCAAGTCATAGACCAAATTGATGAGCTGCCTGACGATAAAGATACTTCGGGCGACAATTTGACTGATCAAAAACTGGGACTGTAAGTAAAGTCGCCGGTTTTGGTATATTGTTAGCATGAAAGATAAAGTAGCGGTGCTTAAAATCAACGACCCGAAGCTGGTTGAATTATTCAATAGCGGCAAAGTTGTCGTCATACCAACCGACACGGTGTATGGACTCAGCGTCAAAGCTAATAATGAAAAGGCGGTTGAAGCTCTATACGGCCTTAAAAATCGCGAATCCAAACCCGGAACCGTTATAGCCGCTTCGATTGACCAGCTGGTTGAGCTCGGTATAAAACGGCGTTACATAACGGCAGTTGCAGATTACTGGCCCGGTTCAATTAGCATCGAAATACCGCACGGCTTAGGCTACCTTAGCCAAGAAACCGGACGGCAAGCCTTCCGCGTAGTATCGGATCCTACGCTGCTAAAATTGCTGCAAGGTACAGGACCTCTTCTTACTACCAGTTGCAATTTGCCGGGCCAGCCGCCGGCCAACAACATCAATGAAGCCATGATTTATTTTGGCGATAAAGTTGCGGCTTATGTAGACGGAGGCGATTTATCAGGCAGAGAACCATCGACTTTAATCCGTATTGTTGACGATGTAGTAGAGGTTATTCGCGAGGGAGCTGTTAAAATTGATGAATCGGGGAGAATAATAAATTGAACGATTTAAAATTTGATGATTATCAAAAGCAAGCTATTAAAACCGCCATTAACCAAGAGGAAGATTTTATGACCCTTATGTACAGGACGCTTGGCTTGGTGGGAGAGTCCGGTGAGGTGGCAGAGAAAATTAAGAAAATTCTGCGGGATAAAGGTGGCAATATCTCTGATTCAGACAAGCAGGAAATAATTAAGGAAATGGGCGACGTGTTGTGGTATTTGCAGGCCTTGGCTGATTGTTTAAAGGTGCCGTTTAGCCAGGTGGCGCATATAAATTTAGACAAAATCCATAGCCGCAAAAGCCGCGGCGTGACCAAAGGCTCCGGCGATAACCGCTAATCTTTGCCCTTGCAACAGCCAGTCTGCTTCTGGCGGAGCCAGAAACCCCACTGGCTTCTTGCGAAATTAAAAAACTATAGATAATATATAACACTATGCCAAAACATGAAGCAGATTCAAATCCAGATCAAAAACCAGAAGCCAGGCATCCCATAGATAGAGATAATCCTATTCCAGCTGTTCTTCCAATGGTCATTGAGCAAGCAGGACGAATAAAGCCAGGAAACGCCGAGCATATAGTTGAGGGTGCAGCTATGCTTGCAAGGGTTGTAAGTCTTGGCCCTAAGGAATAGTTTTAGATATTTACTGGCTTGCTACAACTTACTGCTTACTGCTGCGAACGAAGTTCGCTCGGATCCACTCATCCAGGCTGCTGCCGCCGCCGCCGGATAAGCAAACTACTAAGTCGCCATTTTCTAAGTGTTTTTTGATATTTTGTTTTAGCTGCTGGTTAAGCTCAGCGGGCTGGGCAATTTCCGCGTTCGACATGTAGCTAATCAGCTCTTTGGCCTTGAGAATTTTTTGGCTGGGATCTTCGCGGGCTAGATAGCTCGGTACCCAATAAAGCTGTTTGACTCCTTTGAACAAGTCCTTATATTCTTCCTTTATAAAATGCTGGCGGCGGTTTGTCAGCGGTTCGTAGACCACAACCACACTATCCGAGTATTCCCCGGCCGTTTGCAGGCAGCCGGCTATCTTGGCCGGTGTGTGGGCGTAATCGCTGTACAAGTTGGCCGTAATCCGTTCAAAGCGGCGTGACACGCCGGGGAATTTTTTCATCATTTCAATTAGGTTTTCAATGGGTTCGCCGGTTAGTTTATGGGCGGCAGCGATTACCAAAAAGCCGTTTTTTCGGTTTACTTCGCCTCCAATGCTTAACGCGTTAAGCATTTTGTCGTCATCATCCAAAACCATGTATTTTTCATCGGTGTTTTCAATACCCAGTTTCTCTAAGTCGCCCAGCCAGAGCACCTTATCAGTTGATTGGGCTAAGAAATCCCTGAAGGCCTGGAGATAGCTTTGTTTGGTAGGAAAAACTTCATGATGATCATAGTCAACGCCGGAAATAATACTCAAATGAGGATGGAAAGCCAAAAAATTGCGGTCAAATTCGTCGCATTCGTAGATAAAATATTTAGAATCAGCTTCAAAATAACCCATCTCGCCAAATGATATTTTGGCGCCTACAGAGTAGCTTGGCCTCATACCGAGCCGCTTGAATAACCAGATCGCCATGGCCGTAGTGGTTGTTTTGCCGTGCGTTCCGGCAACGGCCACAAGTTTTTTATTGGACTGGCCAATAATTTTATTTAAAAATTCGTCGCGCTTGGTGGCTTTTATATTATTTTCCCGGGCAAAAACTAATTCCGGATGGTTTGGATTTTCAATTTTCACAGCCGACGAATAAACTATCCAGTCGATCGGTTTTTTGCTATGGACACCCGCGATCTGTTTGCCGGTTTGACCGATTTGTATATCATCTATGCCATTTTTCTTAAGATATTCAATATATTCGGAGTTTTGCTTGTCTGAACCGGATACAGCGTAGCCTGCTTGGCGAGCCAGCATCGCTAGCGGTCCGATAGCGGTTCCGCCAATGCCGGAGAAATATATATGCATAATATTAGAGTAAAGAGTAAAGGTTAAAGAGTAAAGTTAATAATCTAAAAAAAGAAACTCCTAATAAATTATGTGACCCACGTGAAAGTTAAAAAATTTTTTATGGCTAAAAGTGCTTAACTTACGACTGAAACTTTTAGCTTTTATCTTTTGGCTTTAAACTAGTGTTATGAACAAGCGCAAACTCCATCACCAATATAAAAAGGTCAGGGTGATTAAACCGTGGTATTTTTTAGCTGCCAGCCTGATTTTTCTAGCGGTTGGGGTATATGGCCTCAGGCAAAACAACTTTGAAGCGCTTAAGCTAAGGGACGAAGTAATAAAAGCCGATGAGCAAAATGGCGATATAGAGGGCGCGCTCAGAGACCTTCGCCAGCATACTTACTCGCATATGAATGCCGAGCTCTCCAGCGGGCCTACTACCATCAAGCAGCCCATACAGCTTAAGAACCGCTATGAGAAGCTGGTGGCTGCCGACGCTAAGAAGGTTAAGGCCAAGAATGTACAAGTTCAAAAAACTGCTGAAAATATCTGCGGCCAGAGGTATCCGGCGGCGGGGTTCAATAGTTCCAGGGTGGCCTGCGTGGTCGACTATGTCGGGAAGAACGCAGCCACGGAAAGCAACATTCCCCCGGAATTATATAAATTCGATTTTGTCAGTCCGGCTTGGACGGCTGATAAAACCGGGCTGAGCCTTCTAGCGGCAGGCTTTTTATTTATGGTTTTTATATTGCGTCTGGCTGTTGGCTGGTGGTATAAATACGAACTGTAGATTGGGCTGATTAGCGTTCGTTTGGTTCGGTGTTTGCCGGTGGATTGTCGGTTGTGTTATCGGGCGAGTTTTCATTTGGAGCAGCCGAACCCGAATCTTCAGTTGAGGATGGCTTTGATGATTCAGGGTTTGGATTGTTCTGCTGATTTTGCTGCTCACAATCCTGGCCGTTTGGATTTGCCTTTTTATACTCCGCGACAGCTTTAGCTACTTGCCCGTCATCTTTTAGATTTTCCCAAAATGTAATTTGAGACCTGTTAATAACCATACTATCTTGCGGACCGTGCAGCTCGCAACCTAGCTTTACCAGCGAAACATCATTTTGCGAAGCTTGTGGTTCTTTTTGATCTGGCTGGACTTGTTGGTTAACCCTAAGATAGTAGATGTCCGACACGCTTAGAAAGTCTCTGTTTAACTCGTTAATGTGGCCGAAGTAGACCTGCCCGTTATTTAAAAATACGGCTTGATATTTTGAAGGATCAACAAATCTTTCTTCCCGCGAGTCATTTTTGAAAAACACCAGCGATAGAAGTACCCCGACAAGGACAACCGTAACTGAAAAAAGCAGAAATACGTAGGTTACCTTTAAGATTCCGCCGGTTCTAAAGCGGCTTATTCTGCCGCCCTTTTTTGTGTTGCCTGGGCCCGGATGCGACTGTTGCGGCGCCGAGGCCGGTTCATTATGATTCGTATTGACCTGCTGACTAGGCCGGAAGCTTCTATTGTTTAGGTCCATTTAAATTTTCCACCTCTGTTTTATTAATCTTTATACCATGTAGTTTAATGCATAAGCGTCTTTGTTTGCAAGGTTATTATCAAAAACTTGTACAACAACTAAGTTGTAAAATGTACTTTTAAGGTGTTTTGGTTGATTCTATGGTGAGATTTTTATAACCTTTAACTTCGGTGATTGTCTATATCATCTAGTATGAAGGCCGGTAAAAGTCATCTTCCGGGGTTGACAACTAAAATCCCAAAGGAGTATCGTAAGGGTACCATTTAATCTAACAGAGGGAGAATATAGCAAAATGGGATATAGCCATACTAATAGCAAGGGTGTGAAATACTACCTAAACTCAAAAGACGTTGTACTTCGCGGTGGAAAGAAGCAGACTATCTACTACTTCTCAAAAGACGACCGTCCAGAGACATCTACTGATCTGCCAAGCGGCATGAGCGTCAACGAAAATCCACGCAACGGCTTCCTTACCGTTAAGCGCGGCTAATTTAGCTATAAGTTAGATAAAACCGGCCGGGTTCGTCCCGAGCCGGTTTTAATTTGCTAAAATATAGATATGCAAGATTCAATTTTTACCAAGATTATCAAAGGCGAGATACCTTGCCATAAGGTATATGAAGACCATAAAACTTTTGCGTTTTTAGATATTCACCCGAAACAACAAGGACACACTCTTGTTATTCCTAAAAAACAGGTAGAATTCGTCTGGGATCTCGATGAAGAGGATTACCATGCGGTTATGTCGACAGTTAAAAAGGTAGCTCTTAGGATCAGGAAGGCTATAGGCAGTAAATATGTTGGCGAGCTAATCGTTGGCGAAGAAGTACCTCATGCTCACGTCCACGTCTATCCGTTTAATACACTAGAGGAATCACGCGATATTCCTGATCCGAATATTGAGCCAGACCACGAAGCATTAGCTGAGATGGCTAAGCTATTGGCTTTTTAGCTAATAATCCAGATGAATTTCCTAGATAAACTACCAAGGCCATTTTTTGTTTTGGCGCCAATGGACGACGTGACCGACACGGTTTTTCGGCAAGTTATTGCCGATTTGGCGCCGGCAGACTTATATTTTACGGAATTTGTAAATGTCGACGGGCTGCAAAGTCCGGGCCGGGCCAATCTTATTAAAAAACTTAAGTTTAACGAAAAAGAACAGCCGCTAATCGCCCAAATCTGGGGTCTAGAGCCAGAAAATTTTTATAAAACCGCGAGAGAGCTGGTCGAGATGGGATTTGCCGGCATTGACTTAAACTTCGGCTGTCCGCAAAAAAATGAAATCAAATGCGGTGCTTGCGCCGCTCTTATGAATAACCGGACGCTGGCTGGTGAAATCATAAAGGCAACTCAAGAAGGCGCATGGTCCGCTGGCCAGCGCACTCCTGTCAGTGTCAAAACCCGCTTGGGTTTTAGCGAAGTAGATTTTAGCTGGCAGGAGTTTTTACTGGGGCAAAAGCTTAACATGTTAAGCATCCATGGCAGAACTAAGCGGGAAATGAGCAAAGTACCGGCGCATTGGGACGAGATAGGCCAAATTCGCCAGCTGCGCGACAAGATTTCGCCCGGAACGTTAATGGTTGGAAACGGCGACATTCTTAGCCGCCAGCAAGGTGAAGAATTAGCAGATAAATATGGATTAGACGGTATAATGATCGGCCGCGGTGTCTTCCAAAACCCCTTTATATTTTCCAGGGTTAAACCCTGGAAATGGGGGGAGTGGGATGCGGCAAGTAAAATTAAGCTGTACCAAAAGCATGTCGAGTTATTTCGGGATACCTGGTCCGCTGGTCAGCGGAGCGAGAGGCCGATAGCAACTCTCAATAAATTTTGCAAAATTTATATCAACGGCTTTGACGGCGCCAAAGAAATGCGCGAAGATTTGATGCACTGCAAAAGCGCCGAGGAATTACTTTCAAAATTACAGGCGCATAAGTATAATCAAGCAGAAGTTTAAGGAAATATTTATGTCGAATTTAATGACGGAAGCCGAAGCCTTGCAAGCCTTAAAAGACAAAGGCTCATTATATGCGCCCGAAGATGGTTATCACTTCAAAGGTGCCAGCGGCAAGCATATCAGCGGATATTGCAACATTGATCCGGTTTTACCCTTTACGGACTTGCTATCCAAAATGACCGAAGCAATAATAGAAAATTTTATAGATGACGGAGTAGAAACCGTGATCGCGCCGGCTACAGGCGGAATTCCTTTGACCCAGTGGGGGTCTCATCATTTGCAGAAAATAAATGGCGGCGAAGTACTGGGGGTTTGGGCAGATAAAGCCAAACCCGAGGGTTTTGCAATCGAGCGGGCTGGTTTTGCCGAAGCCATTAAGGGCCAAAAAGTGTTAGTGCTTGAGGACGTTGTCAATACTATGTACTCTATAAAGCAGGTTATCGAACTGGTGCGCGAACACGGAGGTGATGTTGTTGGCCTGGGATCGGTGGTTGCTAACCGCGGCGTCAGCGCCGAAGCCCTGGGGGTTAATAAATTCTTTAACTTAGCGACCTTTGCTTATGACTCTTGGAAAGAAGCGGAGTGCGAGCTGTGCGCCCGTAAAGTTCCGATGGTAATTGATATAGGCCACGGTGATAAATTCGCTGCAGCACACCCGGATTATCCGACCGTAAAAGTTTTAAAATAATATTCGATGGTGGGGTATGGCCTAAGCATTTTACCGAGAGTATTATTTTGAAGGCACATTAAATTCCTGACAAATAGCAGTAAGAGTATCGAGATCTTCTTGCCATGCCAATGAACCATGTGTGCTATCTACAGGAGGAATAAACCAACCGGTCAAATTCAGTTTGATGTCAGTATCAGAATCTGCATCCCTGAGCACTACACTAAAACGTTCATCATTATGGTGTTTACCGTCCATGCTAACTTGCAGTAACCGTTCTACATTTATAGTGCGGGTTTCGTCTACCGATATGGACCTAAATAGCATAAGTTTTTTGCCCATATCAACTTCTACTAAATCACTGAAGGAAGAATGCTTAAAGTCCGGATTCATTAATGAGTCGAGTGCTGCAGTGCAACCTTTTCGTGCTTCTTGGGTACGCGCACTATTTTGCTGTCTTTCTGATACTGATAATTCCGAATCGGGTATTGATGCTTCAAATGCTGTCTTTAGGATTCTTTGGCTCTCCTCGGCAGATATGCCCGGGCGAGTAAGGGCAATTTCTCGAGACGTTCTAAATAAAGTTTCGCAATCCATATTTAAGTTAAGAATAACAGGTAATTTTAAAAATGTCAATTGATGGTAGGTGTTGGCTCGAATTTGGAACCAAGTGAAGCGGGAACTGATAGCTTTGCATGGAATAGTAATAAGGTGCGGCAACTAATGATGGTGAAATATTAAGTGTATTATAGTATTAAACCAAGCATTTTTTCACAGAGAAAATGCTTGTATAGGTGTGTGAGCATTTAGACTACCCGCCTGGCATAGTAAAGCTGATTAGGTAGGGGGCAAACTATATAACTTATGGCTCAATACTGTACAGAGAGTAGACACAACTTAGATATACTATTCTTGTGGCTGGCGCTTCTCTGCTACGTCATTCACTACGAGAAACGCTAGGCCGGAGACTAAATAGGAATTATAGGCGGCATTGCGATTACCAAACGTTATGCTTAGCCCAGGATCTCTCATGATATTATCGACTCTGGCTTCTGTTAATGCCTCTATGGCCTTAACAGCTTCAGCCGTAGAAGGGTCTAAGTCGGTCGGCAGTTGACCATGGTCGGCTTTATGTTTCTTGGCTCTAAAATATGTGCTTAGGAAATCTACTCCGGGCGGAGTGACTATAGCTGCTTCAACCTTAGACATTGCTGTTTCGTACAACTCTTCCGTACCGGCGACAGTAGTCTCGTGAATGTGCTGTTTTATTGATTCAAATGGATCTGCCATATTCGCAAATACTATATCGCAGAAATAGGTATATGTCAAATGACGGGCAGAAGATACAATTTTTGAACTTATGATAGCAGAACTGGAGGGTGGTTTATTGATAATCCGCTACCACCTGGCGTAAAGAATACAGACAGGTTGCCAGCACCTTAATCGAGCAAGCTTACAGATATTAAGCCGGTTATTATGTATAGCGTGAAGTGTTTTGAACCTTCGTTCGCAATGGAACCAGATAAGGTTTTATCTCTTAGATTTGTATAGCGCTATTAAGAGTAGCAATCTGATGAAGTTGCCTGAATAGGCTAGAACCTTCATTTAATATGATGCCTCCAAAATTTCTTTTATTCTTTACTCGTAAGTCCGAGTTCTTTGCCAAAGGAACTAGTCTCTTTTGAGTACGCCCCAGTCTGTAACATAGTTCATAAAGAATGCTTCTTCGTCAGGGTTATACCCACGGAAACGACCTTCGCGACGATAAGCTTGCACTAAATCAAGAGGTGCAAATCTGTCAGGGTCTAACGATGCTTTAAGAACTATGCGCCCCATATGATTGCCCCGGTAATTCTCCAAAATGTCATCGGGAACTTCTAAGCCATCTTCTAAGTCATCTAAGTATGAATCTACTAGCTGACGCTCAGCCGAAAAACTCCCCGCATCTAGTATATATAAGCCATATGCAACTTCGACAGGAGAAGTGGTTGAAGAGGTAGCTATATCAGCTTTAACTATTCTCACTTCACTGTTCTCTGGAAGCCATAATTTCGCCGGAATAACTTCGGGTATCTGCTCAACAGACTCAAAAACAGGCAAGCCAGGATAATTCATGTATTAATTATAACATTGTAAACTATATAATGCAAGTTGTGGTGGGGGTGCCTGGATTTGAACCAGGGACCAATCGGTTATGAGCCGACTGCTCTAACCACTGAGCTACACCCCCAGTGAAGTACCGCTCCAGAACTGCAATAGTAACAGATAGAGTATAGCAGATTTGAAGAAGTTGTATAATTGGTATGGTATGCAAGCTAAAATAAAAATTTCTGATCTGCGCCGAGTTATCAAGACTCTCAGCGACGTAAGGCTGGTCGGGCTAATTATGTTCGGTGTGGTGGCGGTCTTGGTGGCCTGGAGCAGTCTCAAAACTCTGCAAGTGAATTATGAACTGCAAAAAAAAGAAGCGGTCCTGCGCCAAAAAAATACCAACCAAAAATTGTCAAACGAAAATCTAAAACTAAAAAACACCTATCTGGAAACGGATGAATATCTGGAACTCACGGCCCGCCGGCAATTTAACAAAGCCGCTCCCGGCGAGAAACTCTACCTGATACCGGAAGAAGTAGCCCTAAGCAAAACAGCTGAATTGCCGTTAGACCAGCCAGAAACCAAAGAAGAATTAGACAAGAGTAAGCCCAAATACCAGCAAAACTTTGAAGCTTGGCTAGATTTCCTACTGCAAAGAAATTAAAACAGTGTACTATTTCCCTATATTACTGCGATAATAAATGGCAGAGGAGAAAAAATGAGTCCAGAAGGCTATAGTAAAAGAGAAGGTGCAGGATGGCTTAGAGCCTTAGGGGAAGAGTCACTAATAGGCGGCGAAATTAATGGGAAACCGGCTGAACGTTTTTTGGATGAGTGTCCTGATAAGCACCGAGACCGGGCAATAAATTTGTTGACAGGCCTTGCGAAAATGCAAAGAGAAGGCCATCCCCAGTTTGAAAGCTACCGGGAGGTTCTAAGAGAAAGATTTGACAGATATGTAAATAATCCACAGGAACCTGGGGGTTAAGAAATATGGGTGGGGGCGTTCAATCAATTCAATCAGAAGAAACACAAATATCATTTGAATATCAACACGGTAGCGGCGAAACATTCAAGGTTGATTCTGTAGAGGAGGCTCATGCCGCCTGTCCCTTCTTGGGTAAGCTTAGTCTTGAAGAAGCTGAGATGATGCTGGAAATGCAAGCGCTAGGTAAACAAGAGCAAGAGGATCTCCAACAAAAACAAAATGAAGCTGAAATGTCAGCTCGTGACAGAGAAAAAGATCAGGATTTTTCTAAAAGTTTGTCTGATATATTGGCCAAAAATACTATATCAGAAGAAACCACAAGCCAGGAGAACCGTAGGATTGAGTGGGCTCGCCAAGAACATGAAATGGCCGAAGCGCGGAGAAAATTGATCGACGATATACTGCAGGAACAGTCAGCTTCGCCTGAACCCAAAGCCAAGGAAAAACCTTCTCCTAAGAAAGAAAAAGCGGTTGCTGACAATAAGGCCCGTGCAGACAAAAATCCCAAACAAGTTAAAATTACTCCTGATGCAGAGAAAAGAGTTAAGCCAAAAATCAAAACAGCCCCTGACCAGACCGCTGAAACCCAAGATACTCCAGCCAAAAAACCCCTAAAAAACTCGTCTGATGCAGAAGGGGCAAGACGGCCGCTGAAATTAGAAGAAGCTAAGCGTCAGCCGGCTAGGCCGGATTTAAGCGGCGATGAGTCTATTGCCGCAGCTGACCCCACTGCTGAAACGGTCGAGGCTCCAGGAAGGCGTGAATTTGCCGCCCTGGAACAGCCGGGGATCGCTCAAGATAACGTCTGGGCGGAAGATGCAGAACTGTCTGAGCATAGCGAACCGGACGAACTGGAATATATTGAGCCGGAAAGAGCACTGGCAGCGGAATTTGCTGAAGAAGACTATCGGCCCGCGGATCAAACACCAGCGCCAGACGGTGAAATTTTAACCGCTGCTTACGAAGAAGCCGTGCATGAAATTTACGAAGATGACAGGTTAAGCATTGTGAATGAAAAGCTGGTGGCTGACGAAATCGATCATTCCCAAGACAGCCAAATCTCATCCCAGCCGGAACAGGCGGATTACGCAGAGATTGACGAGAACATCGTGACTTTTAGCGAGCAGACACAGCTAGCTCTGCAAACGGCCGAACCTGAAATAATTGAGCGAGCGGAACATCTAATTGATCAAATTGAAAGCATTATTTTAGAACCTGCTCCAGGTGCCGCGGATTTAAGCGAGTCTATTGAAGCAGAAAATATAAAGCCAGCGGAAGATGACGAGGAAATTATTAAAGATGAAGTCGCAGCCTTGGTGACCGAGCTATCTGATACTCTTAAGCTGGATTATTCTAAAGAAGAAATAGCCGAAATCGCGGCCAGCTTGATTGAATTCAAGCAGAAACTTCAAGACCGTCCGCAGATTGCCAATTTATTGCCGGAAGAAAAAGGCACCAGAGAGTTCAAATTAAGCCGGATTAGCAGCCAGTTGGGGCAAATTAAAAACCGAGTCGCGCGGATTCATCCGCTTCTTGGTTTTATCGCCTTAGCCAAACGATTCGATCTGCAGCTTAAATTAGAAATTTAGCCGAACTAAACCGGCGATTTTGCGCGAGTCCGGTATATAATAACCTTAATGCTTAGAAAAAAAGGGGCTTTTTATTGTTTTTCACCGCCGGTGATGCTGGCGACTTTTTTTATTGAGACCGCCTATATTTTGTACATACTGCTCCGCTACAAAGTCAGCCCGCTGACACGCCTGGCAATCGGCATATTATCCCTTTTGGCATTATTCCAGCTAGCGGAATATTTCGTATGTACGGGTTCATCCTTTGCCGGCCAATTCTGGTCAAGAGTCGCGTTCGTTTCAATTACATTTTTGCCGGCGCTTGGAATTCACTTTGTTTATAAGATCGCCGGCCGCCCTTGGAACAACCTTGTCGGCGCCGCTTACGGCATGGCCATAGCCTGGGTTGTAGTACTTGCTTTTCTGCCTGGTATTTTCAGCACATATAAATGCGGGGGCAATTACGTTATTTTCGATTTTAATAACCTGGGCGGGCCTTACTTTATTTATTACTATTTTTGGCTGTTTATCGGTACCATCATGGCCTTGAAGTTCTCTTTGAATATGGCTAAGGCACAAAAGAAAACCAAGCAGGCGCTGATGATGTTTATAGTTTCATACCTGGCTCTTCTTGTGCCAACTACGATATTAAACACCATAAATCCTCAAATCTACAAGGGGATACCCAGCATTATGTGCGGTTTCGCTGTTATTATGGCCACAATAATAACCTTCCTTATTTTGCCTCGTATAGCTAAGCTAAGGAATCAACAGGAGTAAAGAGGAATGACCTTGAAGCTTCCGCCCCGCCCGGCTAAGGGGCATAAGGGCACGTTCGGCAGCCTGGCTGTGGTAGGCGGGCAAATTAACGACGATAAGATTATGCTTGGCAGCGCAGCCTTCGCGGCTAAAGCCGGTATCCGCTCCGGGGTGGGCTTAGTTTATTTTGCAGCGGCTAGAGCCGTATTGAATCAGCTGATTCAAATGGTGCCCCAGGCAATTGGCGTGAATCTTGACCAGCTGGGAAAATCCGTAAAATCCAGCGCCTTAGTAATCGGACCCGGTTTAGGTGTTAGCCAAGCTACAGTTGAATTAATGGGAAAGGTTTTACCGCTTGGCCGGCCGACCGTGGTGGATGCCGACGGGCTGAATACTTTAGCCCAACAGCCTGATTTGCTTGACCTAATCCACAAACATTGCGTATTGACGCCTCATCCAAAAGAGTTTGAGCGGCTGGCTAAAGCCGCCGCTGTAAAAACCGCTGACGAGTTAGCTGGGAAACTTGGTTGCTGCGTGGTTTTAAAAGGCGATAAAACCCTGGTAACTGACGGCCAAAAAAGCTGGCTTAACAACACAGCCAATCCGGCGTTAGCCACCGGCGGGACCGGCGATGTTTTAGCAGGCTTGATAGGCGGGCTGCTGGCCCAGTACGCGCCCAAACGGCTGTCCGTTTTTGAATGCGCTTGCCTGGGCGTTCAGATTCATTCCGAGGCAGGCTTAGCTTGGAAAGCCAAGCACGGCTCAGGCGGCCTGCTAATTGACGAGTTAATAAACTTAATTCCAAACATAATGGACCGCCTAAGAAAAGAGACCAAAAGGTCGGACCTTTAACAGATAGAGAAATTGCAATTTTGTCGGCTAAAACTTTTCGCTATCAACAGATAGATGTTAATTTGCTCTAAGCACTAAACTATTTGCTCTTGCTCTTGACGGCAATCTTTTTAGGCTCAGGCAGCTTTTTGAACGGCACAACTACCTTTAGTACTCCTTCTTTCATGTCAGCTGAGATATTGTTCTCATCGGCCCGTTCTGGCAGGGCAATCCGGCGATAAAAGCTGGAGCTGCTTTCGCGAACCACATATTTTTTCTTCTTGTCTTCTTCTTTTTCGCGTTTCTCAGCGCTAATTACCAGCGCTCCTTTATCTATATGCACATCCACGTCCTTTTCGGAAAAATTAGGCAGGTGCGCCTCGACGGTTAATTGTTTATCGTCATCGGTATAAACGTCGGTAGTCGGTACGGTCAAGCCTTTAAACGGCGAAGCGAACAGGTCGTCGCCAAAAAATTGTTTTTGCAAAGCCCGCATTTCTTCAAACGGGTCAGAACGAACTAGATTACTCATAACAACCTCCTTATTTGAAATTAAATTTACGGGCCTTTAGCCCAATATCCAATATAAAAAATTGGCACTCTGGTGTCAAGAGTGCCAATCAAATTATCGCTAGGGTTTTCTGGGTTGTTAGAGCTTGGTGATTTTTGAAGACCTGAGCAAGTTGTAGCCAGCTATACTTGCTGGGCTGGAGAAAAAAGCGCCAAGGTGTGGTGTCTCAAGGAAGCCTAGGAAAATTTGAGTGGCAGTTTTTGATGCCCTGTCAAGAATGCTAATTGGGATTTTAATGGAAGGAAAAGTTAGTGATCAAACTCCCATTTCAAGGTACCCGAATTCGTGAGGTTTCTTAAATGGAGACGCTATTCTGCCTAAAGCTACAGCCGCACTATTTTTGTCAAAAATAGTTTTATCATACTCAATTCTTCCATCCACTTCGGTACGATCACCTTCAGACGACTCCCTAGTGCGTTCATCTTCTATTCGCTCATTATTCGAAGCCATTATATTTCCTTTCAAAATTTTGTTGACACTATAATGATACCTAATAGAAATTCTAAAATAGGCAAATCAGGCTAATTTCGCTTTGTATGTGTATTTTATACGGTTGTTTAACTTATTATTGATATAAACCATTGGCCTATGTGAAATGATAGAATAAGAGCAGAATAGAAAACAAACAATAATTGCTGATGGAGCTTTAATTTGCACGATAAACTTAAGAAACTCGCGTCAAAAGCCAGAATAGATAGATTTACCAGGCTGCCCGATATTCTACGGATCTTCTTAAAAGACGAAGCGATTGGCGGCAAATTAATTTTGGCCGCCGCGCTGCTGGCACTTTTGATAGCCAATTCACCCCTGGTCGGTTATTATGAATCTTTTTGGAAGCAGCACCTGAGCGTCGGGGTAAATCAATTTATTATCGATTTGGATCTGCGGCACTGGGTGAGCGAAGGGCTTATGGCGCTTTTCTTTTTGGTGGTGGGGCTGGAGATTAAGCGCGAGGTTATCAGGGGGAATTTGCTTAAATTCAAATCGGCTGTTTTGCCGATAGGCGCGGCCATCGGCGGCATGGTGGTGCCGGCCACAATTTTTGTTTTAATAAATTTAAACCACCCGGCTAATTTAGACGGCTGGGCAATACCCATAGCCACCGATATTGCCTTCGCATTGGCGGTTATCAGCCTGCTTGGGCGGCGGGTATCATCAACGCTAAAAGTGTTCCTGCTGACCATATCCATAGTCGACGATATTGGCGCGATTTTAATCATCGGGCTGTTTTACGGCGCGGGATATGAGCTGCCCGCCCTGGCAATCGCGGCGGTTATCGCCGCCGTATTGTATGCGTTCCGCGCCCATAAATACATGTCAGCGCCTGTTTTTATTTTGATCGGACTGGGGTTTTGGCTGGCTATTTTTAATTCCGGCGTGCATGCCAGTCTGGCGGGTGCTTTCCTTGGTTTTCTGGCACCGCTCAATGCTCCAATAAACCGGTATTCCATCGCGGAAAGACTGGAGAGACTGGTTTTGCCGATTTCCACCTTCATAGTTCTGCCTCTTTTTGCGTTCGCTAATTTTGGGGTCAAGCTATCATTCGAAGGCGTGCAGGCGCCCGGAGCATCATCGCTAATGTGGGGAATAATCTTAGGGTTGTTTTTGGGCAAGGCTATCGGCATCAGTCTAATCACCTGGATATTAGTCAAGCTCCGCATGACTCGATTGCCGGCCCATGCCAACTGGATGCAGGTTATCGGAGTCGGCTTTATTGCCGGAATCGGCTTTACGGTCTCGGTGTTTATAGCGGATTTGGCTTACACCGGCCAGCCGATGCTGGTAAATGCCGCTAAGCTGGCTATCTTGGCAGGTTCTACTATGAGCGCGATTTTTGGATATTTTTTCCTGCGCTATCGCCGCCGCATAAGAGAAGTTCTTGATACGGAGATTTAAGCTTCGGATAATAAATATAGCTTAGATGGCTTAATACCGAGTCCTTAACTACCGTTTGTAAATTATCCTACTGTGAGATATAGCAACCGCTAGTAAACTCCTGGACATATATTAATTAATGTAAAAAAGGAGTAAAAATGCGACAATCCGAAAGCACTGATAAAGCAGCCTATATTACGCTTGGATTAATGATGGGAGCTGCCGCCGGCGTAGCTGCCGGTTTGCTAACAGCCCCCAGAAGCGGGAAGGACACGCGAGCTCGTATACGTACCCAAGCCATGGACACCCGTGATCTAGCCACAGAGAAAATGAATAGGTCTCTACAGAAGTCAAAAGATATGGCTAGCAACATTGCCGAGAAGACGAAAACCCGGGCCAGGCGGGCATCCGATAAAGCTAAAACCGAAGCAGATAATTTTGCGCCCGATGAGGTCTAAATTGTCCGCCCTAAGGTGAATAGCCATGGATCTCGAAACTGTATATTATATTATCGCCATTGTTTTTATGGCCCTGATGCTTACCCTAATCTTTCTGCTAGTGGCCGCCGCGCTCGTAATTAGAGCCAAGATAAATAGACTGCACAGTATGCTGGATGATAAGGCCGGACAAGCCAAGGCTATGGCCGTTAGAGCCATGATCGGTCTCAATACCCTAAGATACTTTATTAAAAAGTGATAATTTGTTTACCTTAGCCAGCGAGACTAAGCATTGCGCAGATTAGTTCGTCTTGGCCTATCTATTTTACCTTTAGGTTGCTCAAATTTTTCAACTACTATGTAATTTTTTGCAGTGCTCACTATATGTTCAATACTTGGCACCTCATGGCCTGGCAGTATAACAAACTGGCTGCTATTTTTATGAAGAGCTTCGTATTTGCTTGGCTTCATCCGTATTCTTTTCGTACAATTCTCGTCTGAACATTCACAATAAAAATCTACAAGAGGGTTTGAATCATTTAGAAGCTCTTTTTGCTCTTGCTGCGTAGCAATTTCTCTAAGTTCCTTGAACCCGTCAGAGACTTTTTTATTTGGTTGCCTGAAATACAGCTGGTTTTCTGCCAGCCGCTGTTTGGTTATTGAATCATTAATAATTTACACCCATTCAATAACCATAATGGGCCTATATCAAGATTCTCACTGTAATAAATTTCACATGTTTGCAGCAAAGGCTTCGGCAGGAGAGAGGGCGGGGCTAGAAAAGAAGGAATTATGCTGCTTAATTATTGCCCGCTTAGGCCCGGGGTCCATGATGAAATGCAGCGCAGGGTAGGCACAGTAAAGAGAAAATGAGCATTTCTCAGCCAATTCATTCCATAGCTCTTCTAGCTGCGTAACAGCTTCTTTATTTCCTTGCTTCCAAAGCAGGGCTACCATTTCGCCGTAAGCGCGAATAGGCTTGCCGCTCCGAGTTAATTTCTCAATTTGCGAGCCTAATTTTTCATAAAAAAGCTCTTTGTCCGGCAGGCCGCCCACCATAAAATTGGCCAAGGTTGCTTCTGCGTCAAGAGCAATAAAATGATTATTTTTAAGTAACTCGGTTTTTTCTAAGCTTGAAATGAGCATCTCCGTGTGTTCCTGGGTAGCGATAACGATGCAAATTTCGTTGGTTTCCAAGCCCTCGCCAACGTATGAAGCAAGACTCTCAATCAAAAAATTTTTATTAGGATAAAAACCAACAAAGTGCTGAAGTTTTGCAGGGGGTACTTGACTATTTTGACTTTGGGTTTTTTTACTCACGAATTCAATAGTATCAAAGAAACCAATTGATTCTGTAAGATTTCTTGCATAATTTAGATTCTAGTTATGGCAGGCGTGCTAGCCGCGGTAGACCAAAAAGGTTAGGTAGGCGATGTATAAAACTACAAAGACAGCGCCTTCCCAGCGGATAAGACGGCGCTTGCCGGCCATGTGCATAAAGATAAAGAGCAAGGCCATAGAACCGACCGAAACCAGCACGTCAAAATTAATATCACTAGTGAAAGGCAGCGGAGTAATTACACTGGTAAGGCCGAGTACCCAAAAAACATTAAAAATTATCGAGCCTATAATGTTGCCGACCGCAATATCAGAACGCCCTTTTAAGGCCGCAACAATTGATGTCGCCAATTCGGGCAGGGACGTACCGATTGCCACTATGGTGAGGCCAATCAATGCTTCGGACAGCCCGGCCGCCGCAGCTATATCAATAGCGCCGTTTACCAATAAGCGGCCGCCGATTACAAGAGCAATTAAACCGCCTACGGTTAATCCGGTTGAAGCCAGGTAGGGATAGATCTTAATCTGCTCATCGTCTTGGTTTTTAGCATCGCTGTGGCTGCGTTCGGACTTGGCCATGCCAAAAATATAGTAGAGAAATATGGCCATCAAGGCCATAAGAGCGATGCCGTCTGTGCGGGTCAGCGCATTGAAGCCGACGCCGTCAAATAAAGCGTCATTACCCATGACAAATAACAGCGTAACGCCCAGCAGGGCAAGGGGAATCTCTTTCCAAACAGTCGAGCTTTTGACTTTTAGAGTTCTTATCAGTGCCGTTATGCCCAAAATAAGCAGAACATTGGCAGTGTTGCTGCCAACGATGTTACCGATAGCCAAATCCGGCGAGTTATTAAGCGCGGACAATACGTTAACCGTCAGTTCAGGCGCCGAAGTACCAAAAGCTACTACTGTCAGCCCGATAACTAAGGGCGAAACCTTCAGCTTAGCGGCCAGCGACGAAGCGCCGCGCACCAAACCTTCAGCCCCTCCTATCAAAATAATCAATCCGGCTGCGATAGCCAGTATGCTCAATACCATTAATTAATCATATCAAATAAAGACGCCAGCAGATCACTGGCAAATAGAGGTTTTGAGCCTACTTAACCTTGATGTTTTTGCGGGTCATTAAGCGCAAGTTGGCGATGTAGTGCTGGGGATTGGTTGAAGGGTGAGTTCGCAGATAACGTTTATGTTTTTCAACGAATGAAATTTTATTATCCGGATATAGCTCTCCATTAGCGCTATAGCTGGACTTGGTATGATACCCTTCATCTGTTGCCATTTGCAGAAGGACGCGCTCTATATCAGCGCCATCCTCAGTTTCGAAAAAGTCTTGTTTAGCCACGTTAATTCCTTTGTAAACAATTATACACTACAGAGGCGGGAATTACTAATCAGTTATGAAAGTAAGCGCGTGGCCTATGCGCCCGGCCCGCCCGGCCCGGCCGATACGGTGGATGTAATCATCGTATCCTTTGGGCAGCGAGAAGTTGATAACGTGCGTGATATCTACTACGTCAATACCGCGGGCTGCTACATCGGTAGCGACCAAGATAGTGACCTCGCTTTTCTTGAATCTGGACAATGCGCGTTCGCGGTGGCCCTGAGTTTTGCCGCCGTGTATGGCACCGGCAGAAAAACCGCGCTGTAGCAGCTCGTTGCTCAGGCGCTCCACGTTTCTTTGGGTTTCGTCAAAAACGATTACCTTTTCCACTTCTTCTTTCAGCAGTATATTATGCAGCTTTTCCATTCTGTCTGAATTGCCGGCGTAGCGGACTACGTTTTGGTGGACATTTTCGCTGCCGCCGCTGGATTTTAGCGTGACGGTAAACGGGTCCTTGGTGAACCGGCTGATAAGATTTCGGATTTTCACGTCCATGGTGGCTGAGAAGAAAAACGACTGGCGGTTTTCGCTCAGCTCATCCAATATAGTCGTCACGTCATGTATGAAGCCCATGTCCAGCATGCGGTCTACCTCGTCTAATACTACAAGGTTGAATTTTTGCAGTTTTAAGGTACCGCGCTCAATATGGTCTTTGGTCCGGCCGGGCGTACCGATGACTATGCGCGGATTATACTTGAGGTCGCGCAACTGGGTTCCCATGCTTGAACCGCCGATCAAAAGCGCGCCGGAAAGGCCGCTGCCCTTGCCCAGTTCACGGCATTCCTGCTCGATTTGCTGGGCTAACTCCCGGGTAGGGGCGATTATAAGAGCCGCCGAAGTATTGTCAGTGGTCAGCTTTTGAATAATTGGCACGGCGAAGGCCGCGGTTTTGCCGGTGCCGGTGCTGGCTATGCCGATTACATCTTGGCCCTTAAGCGCTGCCGGAATAGCCTGGTCTTGGATGGGCGAAGGAATTTCATAGCCTTTGGTCGCCAGGTTATCCTTCAGCCCTTGGCTGATCGCGAAGTCCGTGAAGCTGTGCCTGGGAACGTATTCCTCAGCCAACGTGAGATTAGCCGTTTTTACAAACCGGGCAGGGTCAATATATTGACCCATAGGCCGGCGGCTGCCTCTGGATTGATTATTCCGGCGGCCGTTGGTTGAAAAGCGCTTTGAAGCGCCAAATTTATTATTAGAACGAAATGTATATGACATTAAAAAATGATCTCCGTGTTGTTTATAGTTATTACTTATTGTCTTTTAGAATGACACCTAAGTAACTTGACCTATAAACCCGGGATCATTGAAAACAATTAACTTAATATTAGCATAAAAGAATTTTGCCGTCAAACTTTATTATAATGTCAGGTTCTGCTTACGGTATAATTTTGCTCGACTGTGGTTGCCGCGACTTCGTCCAGCTGCTCCAACAGCCAATCCGCCATCTCTTCTTCCTGGGCGGCGATGCGTTCGCATACTTCCGATATGGTTTTTTCATCGCAGGCCTCGGCTCCCGCTGCCAGCGCGCTGTAAGCAGCATGTTCGAAATGCTCGCCGGCATGCAGCATAAGCATATTTTTTACGGCTTCGTCCTTATATAGGCCGGTACTAATGCCTTCTAAAGCGCCCATAGCCTGAGAAAACCCTGATTTTACGGCGGAAGTTTTTTCGCCCAGGCTTTCGAGACAGCTTTCCACGTCTTCAATTTGCAGCCTGGTATCCTTCAGGTGCTGGTTCAGCCCGCTTTGAATTTCCGGAAACTCGTCAAAATCTTTAATAAACCGTTCCAGCATTTTTATTTGGGCTTGTTCCATCGCATAAGCGTCGTTTAACCAAGAAATAAGTAAATTCGTTTTTGCCATTTTGCTGCCTCCTTTGTTAAGTATGCATCTACTTTATCTCGCCGGACGGCAGGCCCGCTGTAAGCATTCTCACAATTCCTGGCGGGCGGTTTTCATGTGTTTTGCCCAAAATATCAGGCTGGAAAGCTGTTTTTCAAGCTTAGATTCTTGCCGATCACTAAATTGGTATTCGCCTTTTTCGTCCCTATTGTCCCAGTAGTTCGGTATAAGCATTTGTTCCCTTATATCAAACATATAAAGTTCGCCGGCAATTCCGCGCAAATGCTCGGTTACCCTGGCGCCTCCGGCCAACGAGCCGTAGCTGACAATAGTCACCGGCTTGTAATTCCACTCGGCAAACAAAAAGTCCAGGGCGTTTTTAAGAGCCGCCGAAACCGAATGGTTGTATTCAGGGGTAACGAATACAAAGCCGTCGGCGCCCCCGATAATCGAGGCCCATTTTTTAGTGTGTTCGTTTTGATATTTTCCCTTCGAGGGCGGTATTGGCTCATCCAAAAACGGCAAGTTTATCTCGGCTAAATCAAGCAGCTCTACATTGGCGGATTCTTTATGTTTCTTGGCTTGTTCGACTACCCAGTTCGCAACCTGTATGTTGAATCTGCCAGGCCGGGTTGATCCGGCTATAACCTTAATATTTACCATTAATCTCCTTAATTTTTGGTTATTATGACTTTGCCTTTGGGATGTTTTTCTTCGGCATACTTAAATCCTTCGGCGGTTTTATCAAGAGGGAATTGCTTGTCGATCTGCGCCTTTATAATCCCGCTGTCCGCTAGTTTGGCCAAATGTTTTAACGTAGCCGTGTTGGTCTGGCTTTGCTGTCCGACAGCTCTGACTCTGTATTTTGACATTAACTCATCATCAGGCTGCTCAGTCATGGATACGATAATACCGCCTTCCCCCAGCACCTTAAATGAATTTTTATACACCTCGCCCCCTACAGTGTCGAAAACCGCGTCGTATCCTTTTAATTTTTCTGTAAAATCTTCTTTCTCATAATTTATCACTTCATCGGCACCAAGGCGGCGAACAAATTCCACATCCGCTTCTCTGGCTGTGGCCGCCACGTAAGCTCCCAAGAATTTGGCATATTGAACGGCTATGGAGCCAATTCCTCCGGCTCCACCTTGAATCAATATTTTTTGCCCGTTCGCTAATCCGATATGCCCGTCTAGGGCCTGCACTGCGCTGACCCCGACCAGCACCAAGGCCGCCGCTTCTTCAAAGCTGACGCTTTTTGGCTTTTTAGCAATGCTGGCGGTATTGGCCGCGGCAAACTCGGCAATAGCTCCGGAACCTCCTCCCAAAATGATTGCCGAGCCGTACACTTCATCGCCTGGCTTGTATTCATTTACGCCGGCTCCCATGCCGCTAACCACTCCGGAAAAGTCAGCGCCGATCGTCACGGGGAACTGTAGCGAGATCGCGTCTTTCATGTAGCCGCGCCGAAGTTTCCAGTCAAAAGGATTTATGGCTGCCGCCCGAATCTCCACCAGGACCTGCCCGTCTTTCGGTACCGGTCTGCCCACTTCTTGTATGGCGATTACGCCAGCGTCGCCGTATTCGCTATATTGGGCTGCCTTCACGGTAGCTCCTTAATTTTAAATGTTTTTTGATGTCTCTAACGCCTGCTCAACAAATAAATAATAGCAGTTAGGGCGATGGATAGGAGTATAGAAGTAACAATAGGGAAGAAAAAGGTCATGTTGCCTTTCCGTATCACGATATCGCCCGGCAGTTTGCCGATCGCTAACAAGATAATACCAAAAAGCACTAAAACCACGCCGCTTATGATAACTATGCCCGCCAGCATCTTCGATTCATTCATAATCACATTATGCGGCGATTATATGCCCCCTAATATGGCTTTTTTTACAAAAACCTTAAAAGCGAAGCTAGTATTGGTTCATTTAGGTAATTTATGATTAAATAGTGTTAATGAATATGAATGTCCTTAAACCTGGGTTGAGAGTTGGTGAAGAAGTAGCAAAAAGGTTGTTAACGCTTCGCAAGCGGCGGGTGAAATACTTATACGCGGTAGCTTGTCTGATGGCGGCCAAAAAACATCAGAGACAGGTGACTTAACTCCAAAAAAGTTTTTATTGCCCGGTGCAGATCTAGTTGATCTTACGCTAGGTAATGCGGCGGTGGTTTCATCAAACGAAGGTCCTAATCCCGGATATATTACAATAGCAGGCGATTTAGATCCAAATAACCCCACTCAAATCACCCTTTTAGGCTAATAAACTGGGTATTTGCCGTACAATATAATCCCGCTTACAAGTAAGATGAACGAATTTCAGGCACGGAAATAGTCGCGGTAATTAGCAATCGCTCAGGAACAATAGATCTGGACAAGTAACTTTAGGCCGCCTGTAGTTCCGCGGAAACTAATCTCAAGACCGGCCTTGTCTCTGAAGCAGCCGCTTCTCTCATTGCTCGCATTCTTTCCCTAAATCTTAAATAATCTTCCGGATAGTCGAGCCTATAGTCTGGCCCTACAGGAACAGGTCTTCTATCGAAAGGATCGCTTAGTCTTTCATGAGGGTCTAGATAGCTAAATAAATCGGCGCCTTCTTCATCGTCAGGTGATTTCATAAATTTTCTCAAGCTTGCTCTCAGGGTGTCTATTGCATCATGTGGGTTTTGAGGGAAATATTCTATCGTGGGGGCTGATTTATCCGTATATTTTGTAAGTATACCGATAAAACCATCAACATTTGCAAAAAATGTCCGGCTAATTTCTTCTCGTGGTCTATCTGGGTCGGTAAGTTCTACTGCCCATGACCAAAGCGTCGTCGGTTCCTTCACAGGGTTATTGACATCCTCTCCGTTTATGGACAAATTAGGGCATTCATCAAGCCTTGGCTCTAAAACTTCGCCTTCCCGGCGGCATAAATGCTTACGGATGCCATTGGCCGCCTTTCTCCTAGACTTCTAGCACCTATAGATCTTTCAATTGCGTTCCTGCCTTCATTTTTACTCAGCCATAGTCCGTTAAACGGCTCAAGCTTTCCTCCTACGGTAGCTAAATCAATCTCATTATTAGTCAAGAATCCCATCACTTTTGCTGCATTTTGCTGCAGCTCTCTTACTTGCTTCTCTTTTGCTTGTTCTGAAGCCCTTAAATCAATACCATTATTAGTCAAAGGCTGCTTTTTTGCTTCAGCTGCAGCCTTCAAATCAGCATCATTATTAGTCAAAGCTATCTCTTCTGTTTGCAACTCTCCGTCAGGAATGCCTAATTCACTTAAGCTCTCTGGGGATGATCCAGGAAAATGAACTAAGTTTCGTTCTTGGAAAGCCATTTTTATTTATTTAATTTTCTTGGGCACCTGCCGCTTATTTTCTATTTTCACCCTTAATTATTTCTTAGTATCTGCCATGATTATACTTATGTCAATCGTTTATTTTATGGTTGTAAAATGTTAGAGTTTATCATTTTTTGTCAGCATATTATTAGGACCCTCACAGAGGAGAGTAAGCTAGATTTCGCGAAGATAACGAAAGTTATAAAGCGCTTAGTTTTTGATTCTGAACTGCCCTCTTTGATCTTCTTTTTAGATATACCGTGTAACCTTATGCAGGCTGCTTAATTTATTTTTGCCAGGCTTTTTCGGTTTTATTCATAAAGTGATCGAATGCGGTTTCCAAACCGTTAATGGCCTCGGCGCTGGTTTCACAGAGAGCGGCGCACTGCGGATCATCCACAATATCTGCGTGCGAGCTTAGTTCCTCCTGCAATTCCACTAGCTTTCTATGCAGTTCTATTACTTTTTTGTCCACCATAATTTTCTCCTCTACTTAGTTGCAATTACTAATATCCATCCATTAGCGGTTCATGCTTGGCTAGCTATTATCATTCTTTTCAGGCACGTCTTTGCCTTTTTGCCTGGCCTTGCTAAGACCTACGGCCACGGCTTGTTGTTTGTTTTTGAACTTGCCTTTGTGCTTGTGCTCATGCATGGTTTGCTCTACGTCTTCGCTGGCTTTGGGATCATATTTTCTTGTCATAAAAATCCTTTCATTAACACGATTAACAATAGTTGAATAAGGGATTAAGATCAGTTAGCTTTCTTACAAATTACTTACAGGTAGTGAAATGCCAGGCATTGTAGCGGATTATTTTCTATTTTTTCTCATAATGCGGACAGCGCTGAGCTGCGAAACGGCAAGGGTGGCGTATAGCACTGTAGCTGCGAATGGTCCGGCTACCCAGGCAGCTGTTTTATCCAGCCATGACGCGATAGCAAAAACCGCGGACACCGACACCGTTACCGATAAGATATTCAAGGAATTACCGAGCTGGACTACTTTTTCAGTCTCTTCTTCTTCCCCTCTGAGCACAAAGTTGCCAATAAGCTCCAGGATTGAAAATCCCACTGCGGCACTAAGGCTTCCTAGAATTACTTCCATTCCGGACGGCGAACCGGCAGTAGATGCAAGAGTCGCGGCGCTACCGGTGATAGTTATTGTATAGCCAAACGCCGGGCCATTATCGAATATGGTCCTTTTTATGCTTCTTAAGTATTCACGCGTCATAGTTGGCGCTTAGTATGCCCGCAAAACGGCTGGTTTGTATGTTAATTTTTTAACAACCGTATTCCTCGGCAAATCCGTCTTCTATTAAAAAATTAACAGATTTTTAATTTTGCCTGTTTATTATTAATGAGTATGGGTGAAGAAAAAAATTTTGAACTGCCAGCGCCTATGTATGCTACCGCTCCGCTGGAAGACTCTGATCCACCGGAAGACTCTGGAGCCGCGCCTAATCCATTTGGTGTTCGTGCAGAAGGAGAACCTCCAGCCGCTCCACCGGAAATCCATCCCCTGCCAGGCCACGATGGCGAGGCAGGAGATGTGTATGTGACTGCTGTTGACTACCCGCTTGGACCCGAAGACGAGTCTAGTCAAGGTTCCGGCTCCACCGGTTAGACTCAAGCCGTTAGAAACTCTTTACTGTTAGGGTTGCTTTTTCGTAAGCAATTTGTGTCCGGCGTTGCCGGTCTTTAACAAGCGTTTGGCATCCTTCATGGCAGTCGGCATGCTGTGGGCCCCGAGTACCGCGGCTACGGAAATTTCATCTTGGTTTACTCCCCGGATATCAGCTACCAGGAAAGTATTTCTGGCTTCATCCGTGTAGCCGACCTTCAGGCCCGTCACGCCGTCTTGGTTGATGAGGGCATTGTAGTTAGTTACCACTCCGGCAAACGGTATGGTGGCCTCGGGCTGCAATGCAATTTCCCGCAATAGGGGATTTTGCATATAAAGCAGGCCAATGTTTACCATATCCGAAGCGGTACTTTTGGTCAGCGGAGAGTACCCGCTGGCATCGGCTACGATAGTGTCGGTAAGGCCGAGTTCGTCGAGCATTTCATTGGCATACGTATTATATTCCTCCATTGAGCCGAATGCCCAGCGAACCAATGTATCTGACATATTATTAGCTGATCGCAATAATGTGGCTTGAAGTGCTTGATATTGAGTAATTTGTCCGCCTGCCTGGACCGGTACGACCGTTCCGCTTTTGGCTACATATTCCCGATACAAAGTTACGTCTTCTTCACTCAGCGTAATAGCCGGACCCTGTTCTCCTGGCGCCAGAGGCTTTTGTTTCAGAACGGCCAAGGCAGTAATGAGCTTTGCCAGGCTGGCTATGGGCACCGGTTCGGTTTTTTCAGTCGACTGAGCGAGGACTCCTTCGTCAACGGCACCATACGCCGCCTGTCCATAATCCGGCCAAGGCAACGGCGCGGTAATTTTAGCCGGTTGACCCCCCGCAGGCGGAACCGACGAAGGTTGGCTCATAAGCTGCGCTGCAGCCGTCTGCGCCTGTTGCTGGCTGTTGCCATAAATATTGCCGACAAGATAAATCCCAACGGCTAGCAACAGGGCGGCATAAATAATATGCGACCAGCGCTTGTTTTTGCGGTAGCCATGTTCAATATTGTAAATGCCCATAACAGATGATTATACCGCTTTCGTTTAAATAGTAAACGCCGGGAAGGTATCATAAAGCGTGGCGAGCTAAGTCTTGCAAAGTCCAAACTTACGCCTGGGACTGGTCCTTCAATTTTTTAGTTTCTATTGCGTGTTGGGTTATTTCCAAGTTACAGCTCTTGTGTTTACTGCACCAGGCTGCGCATTTTTTAGCGATTGCCTCATCCTCATAATGTAGCCCGCACTCCGGGCACCTATATTGCTTGGCTGGCGCAGTTTCATTTAGCTTTGCAGTAGGTTCTTTCATGAGACCTCCCAGGTCTTTTATATTTTTAAAATCCTCGCGGCTTATTAGTGTTTGATTAAGCAAACACTTAATCTTTAGTCAAGCTCGGGATGCGAATATGTATGAACAAATGAGCCCTAATTTGTATATGGAATAAGTTATCAGCAGGATACCGACGAAAGTGAATAAGGTGGCCAAGTCTCTAATCAATGGTGTTACAGATGCTCCGAAGGTAGCCAGCAGCGGGGCTATCAAAGACGTGCCGCAGGCGATACAGCCGCCGCCAATTATGGCCATGGCAAAGCCGCCCGCACCGCTTTTCTTTGGAATCGATTGAAAGCCGCGGTGTTTTAGCACAAAAACCAGCAGCGCCAGGTTTATACCAAAAAGAATTGAAAATATTACCACGCCGGCATTTTGGACGTTATTGTAGGTGGTGTAAATATCTTTGTATACATCAAAGAAAAAATTCAATTTTTGAAAAGTGCTGATCGGCGCTTCAACAATAACGTATCTGATCAGATCAAAATTAAGCGACCAGAGGATCAAGCCGCTGGTCAGCAAGCTACCAAAAATAGCCAAAAAAATGTACGCTGGCCGGGCAAATACTTTTACTGACGACCTCACGCTTACCTTAAACCTCAGAAGAAGAGATACCTTCTTGCTCATCGCAGTTGAATGTCCACGAGTGTTTTAAACACGCTGTACGGCTGCGGCCCGACGATCTTTTGGTCGTTGATTATGAAGCTCGGGGTACCTTGGATATCATCCGGCGCAGCCAGCTCAATCGTATCGTAATATGCTTTTTCGTGTCGCTTGCTGTCCATACACTCTTTATAGGCTTTGGCGTCCATTCCTATTTTTCCTAACAGGTCATTCATTACTTTTTCTGTCAGTACGGAATCAATAGCTTTTTGATAATCTCCCGCCCGGAAATGGTTTACCCACATATACTCAAATAAAGCATCGTGATATTCGCTAAATTTTTGCTGGTCTAGCGCGCAGTAAGATCCGATGAGGGCTTGGGCTCCATCTACCGCGTAGACCGGAAACGGTCTGAATATTATTTTCACCAGGCCTTTGTCTACGTAATTAGCCCGCAACTGTTTGCCGGCATTTTGATGAAATTCGCCGCAAGACGGGCATTTATAATCGGCGTACTCGATTATGGTTGCTTTAGCATCAGGATCTCCAATAATAAGTTCGGTGGTTTGAGCCGAGGGCATGTCGGGAAAGGCGGCTGTAGAAGCACTGGTATTTTGGGTTGTTGCCGGCGTTTCATCCGGCCAAAATATAAAAATGCCGGCAGCAATTATTAAAATACCAATAATGGTACCAATAACAAATCTCATGTTTAGATATTTAAGCAAACACTTAACTAAATGTAAATGCCTTGATGCTCAGAAAGCACGTTCTCCATAAATGTCTGCTTGCCGGCAGCATTCACACCCACAACCATACTATTAATAGGACGAGTCGCCGACGGGGACTTGATTAGTATCTACGCCGCCCGCCGGGCTCGGTCTTCCCAGTTCCGGGTCGTTACTTGTATTGTTGCCGGCACCGTCGCTGCCACCGGTCACGTTGGGGTCAGTCGGTTCAGGCGGTACAGTCTCGGTGGATTGTTCACTTGATCCGCGCTCCTTATCTCGACCATCTTCAACCCCGCGCGTCAAAAGCCAGCTGAATGCGAACAGCAAGATAATTACAATTACTATTACAGCTATGACAGGCTTAAGAACTTTTTGACGGGGAGCGGAGTCCATTGCCAACCTCCATTTTATACGTATAATTCTGGCAATTAATAAAAAGTATGACTATACAATTTGTTACAAATTTTAGAGTCGGGGGCAGGGTAGCGGACACGTTCTCCCTTAAGGCAAATTGATAAATAAGACTAGTTGAGTAAGGTTTGTATGGCTTGGTGGCCAACACCTGAAACTATAGGATCCTCGCCTGATACTACCTTGCGCCCTGTTGAGACTTTCACCTCTCCAGATCCTCGGTGCACATTTATTGTATTCTTCGCCCAAGAAAAATCTTTCGCAATAAACCTATCTAATTGAGACTCAGGTATGACATCAGTATATGGTTCACCGTCGGGTGACTCCGATTTAATGGCTTTAAAGTCGTTATAAAGGTTGATGCCATCATGCCCACTGACTCTTGTTAAGATGCCATCTCCGCACTTAATCTCAATCTCAGTTTTTGCTTCTTTACAGTGGACGTTTAGACTTCTTGGCTCATCATTATTGTCGCCAACTGTTACTGTCATAACCCCCCTTTGAAGGGCAACAGTATCTAACTGATTGTTACGACTTGAGGGGATTTTAGTGCTTTTAACCCAAACAGCATCATTTTGTAGTGTTACGGAAAGTTTGCCAGCAAATTGATGCGCTACTCCGTCGTTAATTCCAATGGGACTGTCAAATGGATCACGAGCTTCAACCGTGCTTAGCGGTGGAAGCTCTCCAGTTCGCCTAAAAGAGGCCATTTCGTATGGATCAGCTAAAGTAGTAGGCATATTAATAAATAGTATAATGTAAAATTTTTTACTGTAAATATTTAGCAGTGCTGGACCACCGCACATTCTTGTGCTCGGAGCGAGCTCCTGCGTGCAAGTTTGCTGAACCAACCAATAATCTTCTTTTAAGGTTTCTATATTAGTCTATTGATTATTTGTAAAGATTATGCTATAATTCCAACATAAATAAAGTGTGCGGGTTTTGCGAGATAACTTCTCGCAAGGACCGAAGGAATATTAGCTAAATAATGATAACGTACCTGCAGGAAGAGATTTTTACCAAGCTGGACGGCCGTTATATTGCGCGAAGGCTTAAACAGGCTCGAGTGCAAAATAGCCGGCTGTTAAAGGCTGGGGTTCGCAGCACACGCCGGGCATATTTAGCCTGGTATCGCCAGCAGTATTTTTTGTCGGTAGCTAATAAAGACTTGAAGATGGCTGTCCGGCGCAATGAAGACATATTTATCGCTGTAGTTTTTGCCGCAGCCGTTTTGAGCTTTGCCTGTGCGGTTATTGCTGCAGAGATGGTCATCGCGTTTTTCTTAACGGCTTTTACGGCCTCGGAAGTTAGCGGCATCAACATATTGATATTCGCTCTCATTGCCGGCGTCACTTTGACGACAATTTTAGCCTGGGTAGCGGCTTTTTTGCTCAACTCTATGTCGCTTGCCATAATTCAAGGTGCTAATCGCCACAAAATCCGTTCCCTGCGCTCGACACTTCGGCAAGGATTACGAATGGCCAGCCGCACGGCGACTTCATGGCTGATGTTAATTGGGGCAATAGCTTTGCCCGCAGCAGCAGTGTCTTTGGCCATGTTTGTTTATACCTTGTTATTTGCTGACAATTTGTATGACATTCTGGCTGTTGCGCCTTATGCAATAATTTTCGCCGCCGCGGGCGCGATATTAATGCTTTTACACTACAGTCTTGTGCCGGTCGTGGCCTTATTTGAGACTAAGCTGTCTTGGAGGCAGGTTTTTGCCCGCAGCCGACAATTGGTTTACCGCCGGGGAAAGATGTTTGTTCTGGCTGCTTACGGTTTTTTGGCAATAGTTCTGTCGGCCGCTTATGTCCTATACAAGCTTCTTTATAACCTGACTGGTTTGGACGGAACTTTGCTATTTAGCTTGATAGCTATTGTCGCCGTGGCATATTTTAACGGCATAATGACTGTCTTTTACCGCAAACGCCGTCTTGTGCGCAGTCGCTGATAGGCTCCTTGGAATAGAACTTTATCAGCAGTCTGTTAAAGCCGTTATTCTATAAATGCCTTAAACCGATTAGTCTTTACGCATAGCTGAGTGCATACTTATAAATAACAGATTTAGTATGGCGAGCGATTAATTAAAAAGAAAGAAACATGTTAAACCCAACTTCACTAATAAATAAACACATCAGAAGCATAAAAGTACGCTCACAGCACTATATAAGTAACAAAGGCGAGCCAAAAGACAACATTTCGCACGACACTCTCTTAAAAGATGAAACCGTAATAACCGGGAGCAGTGTGCCTATGAGACGCCGGTTTAGGCATATAGCCAAACAAATAAGAATAATTAGAATAAATAAATTAAAAAATGAATATCTAAAGTAGTAATCAAAAAATCTCATCTTTTGATAAGGTTAATATTTTGTAGGCGGGCAGGTACGGCTTACTCTACCGGGCAGTAGTGGAACCTGCCTGATCTTATTTAGATATTGCTGGTATTTTAACTAAGCTCTGCCTGCAACTTAGATAAATCCCGGACTATAAAACGATGAGCTTTTTGACCCATGAGCTTTTCATTAAAAAGTAATTCCACGGCCCTACTGGCCGTCTCACGGTTCATATTTATAGAATCGGCTAAATCCTGATGAGTTATGGGAGCGTCAATGACAATTTCAGTGCCATGCTGCCTGCCAAATCTCTCAGCTAGATATAGTAACTCCGAGATAATTCTACCGCGAGCTGAGCGAAATTCCAGAGTTTGAATCCGCTTGGTATAACTGGTAATTATATTTACTGACTGCTTTAAAATTTCTTGTGAGAGCCACGCATTGTGACCCAAGGCGGCACGCAGCTTGTTTTTGGGTACCCGGAGAATCGTAACGTCATTCATAGCTTCATAAAATAACCCCGTGGTATGCGGTCCGTCCAGTGCCCAGGGCATTGGTATGAACTCATTAGCCTCATGAACTATCAGAAGATTCCCATGACCATGATGTGATACAGAATGCGCCTTGACGAATCCCTTTTTAATGAGATAAACACCCTCGGGCTCGTCATATCCGTGGATAATCGTTTCTTCGCGTGCAAAGTGCAAAAGCAAGCCATCACTGAAGTGAGCGACGATACTTTCGTTCTCATTATGTCGAGCTGGCGTCGTATTCATTGATTGTCTGGCCATAAGTCTAGTATATACGAATACAAACGCTAAGTTTGTGATATAGCGCACATCCTTGTAAAAACACTCGTACTATACTTACTCCAGTAGAAGGTTAGCTTATTCCGCCCGCAGTAGTGGGAAGGGGCTTGCCGAAACTGATAGGTGATGTCTACGTAAGCAAGTGATAAGAGGGTCAATTATTTCTCACGCAACTTCGGAAATCAAGAAAAAACAACCCATTCAGGAGTATTTAGATAGTTCTGCCCAGCCACAGGATGATACTTCTAGTAATTCACAAGTAGCTGGTAGCCTACAAAAGATCAACAACAAAAAAATCAGTCAACAAGAGACTCATATTACAGCTCTAAAAAAGCTGCTAGGCTATTACCAAGATATTACTGAGACTATCAGAGAACCCTTTATCATTCTTGATAAAGACTTTCGCGTCGTTACGGCCAACGAAGCGTTTTATCACCAATTTAAGGTACTTAAAAAAGATACGGAAAACAGATCATTCTACGAGCTGGGTAATAATCAATGGGACACCCCAGATTTAAGAGAATTACTAGAAAACATTCTCCCTAAGCATCAGGTACTCAACAACTACGAGATTACGCACGATTTTCCTGGTATCGGACATAAAACTATGCATCTCAATGCCAGACAGGTCGATGCCAAACAGCTCATACTACTTGCCATAGTAGACGTTACCCGGCAGAAGCAATTGCAAGATGATACTATCGAGATGACCGCAAGTCTGATTAAGCAACGAAACAAGCTCCAAGGGCTCAATGATGCTAAAGATGAATTTATTAATATGGCTTCCCATCAGCTCCGTACTCCCGCCACAGCCGTGAAACAATATATTGGAATGTTGGCGGAAGGATATTGGGGCAAGCTGTCGGAAGTCCAAAACAAAATGCTTAATACAGCCTACGAAAGCAATGAGCGAGAGCTAGAAATAATAGAAGACATGCTTAGAGTGGCTAAGGTAGATGAGGGCAAGGTCTATTTAATAAAGTCGTCTTGCGACATGGCGCGGCAATTAGAGGAAGCTGTGAAGGATCAACTTGCCTCGTTCAATAACCGCGGGCAAAGCATTGTTTTCAACAAGCCCTTGGAACCGGTAATTGCCTCCATTGATAAAAAATTAATGCGTATGGTTATAGAAAATCTATTGGATAATGCCAGTAAGTATTCTTACGAAGACAAGCAGATTACGATTGACCTCAAGCAGGACGACAAGCTTGCTGTTATTGCGATAAAAGACCAGGGCGTGGGGATACATAAAAAAGATCATGTAAAATTATTTCAAAGGTTCTCCCGTATAGACAATCCTCTTTCGATATCTGCGGAGGGTACAGGCCTAGGCTTATACTGGGTCAAGAAAATATTAGATTTGCATGAAGGCAGTATGGAAGTAATTTCAAGAGTAGACTACGGCTCAACTTTTACGGTTAAACTACCCGTTCTGAACTAAAAAGAATCCATAATGCTTATGCTTAGTAGCGGGGGCCGGACAGCGGACTTCGTCCTTCTTCGCTCCGGCGTGCTCGGAATAAATTCCTAGCTTCGGGCTTCAGCCCCTGAAATTGTTCCAAATACTTGGTAAGACTCCCCGTTATCGTTGTTTATGCCTGCAATTATATGTTGCAATTCAACAGCGCTGTCTTCGTAGACGCCTTGCAGCATTAATTCAAAGTATGCTGCTGTATTTCTATTGCCAGCCGTTTTTTCCTCGGCTTCTCCCATAGCTCTTTTTACCAGATCAGGGTCAAAACCATGGTATATTCTGTCCGAATAATTATAGTGAGTTCCGGGGAGGTCTTGAATGCCTCTTCTCGGGAGTACTAAACCTTGAGCCAAGAAAATAGTTCTACCGCCAACAGACCTAGTAAATCTTTCGTCGGTAAAGTGGGGGTAGAGCATATGCGAAGGAATTTCCTGATCCTTTAAGCGTACTGGTTCAAGCTCACCAAATGCTGTAAATGCCATAGTTATAATAAACTATCATATTGTTAAGATTATGCCAACAACAGCAATGGTTCAATCGTAGCGGGGGCAGGGCATCGCGCGCCTTTGGCGCACTCCTTCTTGCGATGCTCGGCAATAAAATGTAAACACTTTATTGTCCTGTGCTTCTCATTCGCCGAACCTCCGGTTCGTGTCCAGCCCCGCTGCTATCGAAGATGTGAAATTTCGGTAAAACAAGTTATTAACTTCTGCTTTGTACATACAGGCTGACGAAAAGTACCAAAATTCCGGAAAGTGCAAATATTCCAGAAGGAATCAACCAAATTAACCCACCCAATCCTTCGTAGAGGAATATTGCCCCAAAGCAAAGGGCTGCTAGCAGTAATAAAACTAATGATAGCTTAAACGGTTTGCTCGTCGGCTTGCTAATACCCGGGGTACCATTTTTGAATGTCGTAATATGGTAGACTGGAATTAATAATATCCCTAATATAATCAAGCTTACACCTGGCCACCGGACCGCTCCTCCTCCGTCATTATCCAACAACACATATAAACCCCATCCCGCTACGATCAGTATAGGTGAAAAGATTTTTATTATCATGTCCACACTATAGCAAAAGAGGTCTTAACAACCTCAACTCGGGCAATAATTTGCTCCGGGTTTCTGGCTGTCCGAACTACCATCTGGCAGTTCTCCCCTGCGACCTTTCTAGCGTCGCAGATTCGAGCCGTGGCTCCGACAAAGAAAAAAGCTCTGGAATGGGTCCAAAGCTTTTTTCTTGGTAGACATGACTTTGAAGAGTTGATTCATATTAAAAAAGAACTGTTGTCAATGCGGCAGATAGTGAATGAAGCACAGAGCTTAACGAAGGTTATAACATGAGCAACAGTACTAGAACCGTGCACTTAAATAAAGTAAGGCTTTACATTAATTACTCTGATAGAATACCTGTATGAGTAAGTTAGATTTAAACAGTAAAGATATATTATTGTTGCTTATCTACACAAAAATAAACAACGAAGAAAATGGATCAATTTCAGGTAGAACAAGGATTATGAAGTTATTGTTTTTATTTAAGAAGGAAGTCTTCAAAAAATTTAAAAACGATGGCCAAGATTTAGATAAACTTAAATTCGATGCATGGAATTACGGACCATTTTCAAAAGAAATCTATGATGATATAGAATTTCTTTCTAATATTGGTTTTTTAAGTGTAAGAATAAGTGAAGAAGATACGTCAATTGAGGAGGCAGCTGAATACAATCATTGGGAAGATGGATTTAGTGACTCTAATGATGTAGAAGAATTTACACAAGAGGAATTCTCGCTTACTGATCAAGGTAATAAATACGTGGAAATAGAACTATGGAATAAGTTAAGCGAAGCTCAAAAAAGTGTGCTGGGCGAGTTCAAACAAAGCTTCGGAACTGTTCCATTGTATGCACTTCTTGAATACGTTTATAAAAAGTACCCCAAATACACAACCGAGTCTAAAATTAAAAATAGAGTACTTGGTAGGTCATGAATCCGACGGCTGGTGAGGTTATAACAGGGCTGTGGTGGATTCCCTTTCTTTTTCAAAGCATACCTCTTCTAGCATTTCTTTTTAGCCAGTTTTTAATAAAAGATCAAGATTATAGCGATAAAGTGGGATTATTTATTAATGCCAATAAAGCAAATCATGCAAAAGCACTAAAACGATTTGTTGTAACTGAAATAGATGGCGATATAGAGGAGAAGTGCCTAGAGTTTATCAATGAAAGTAGCCGTCGTTTTAAGCTTACGGCCGCGCTAAGCTCCTATGGGAAAATCTACACAAAATTAGCAAGTATATCCTTAAGGCTATTAATAGCTTCAAGTGTTATATTCATTGCTGGAGTTGTAGCAGTTCTATTAAACGATAAAGCAGAAATATGGGCATTAAGCGTTAATACTGTTCTAGCAATTTCAAATATTACGATAATTTATGCTATGAGGCATTATCTCGTAAAGCTTCAGTCCCTGGCGGGTAATGAGGATATCAGTACATGAGTGAATATCAACTACAGCAATGGTTTGCTGTCTATTTGCAGAGTCAAGGATTTACTGTTTATCAAGAAGTACCTTTTTTATCTCGATCAATTGATATTGTTGCGGAAAAAGATGACGTTATTTTAGCCTATGAACTAAAACTTAACGATTGGCGTAAGGCAGTAGCGCAATCAAGCGACCATCTACATGGAGTCGATAGGTCATATGTGTGCATGCCCTTAAAGTCAAAGATCAATGAAGAATTGATTCACTTAATTCAGGCTAATGGACTTGGGCTTGTTGTTTTTAATATAGAAGCTCAGACTGTCGAGGAAATTATTCCTGCCCTTGATTCCGGGTCAGTTTGGCAACCTGCGAGAAAGTGGTTAACTACGGGCATGGAGTTTGCGTTATGAGCGTTACACATTATTTACGATTTGGAACACACGCTGAGAGCAAGTACTTTCTTGGTAACGGTAAAGACATGTACGATTCGATTATTTTTAATGGTAATATGGTCGCCTATACACAATCAGCAATTGCAGCATTCATCATAAATACTCACGAAAAAGGTTTCCTAATTGATCCACAGACACATGCATTTCAGCATGATCTAAGCTACTTAAAAAGTAAAAACTCAAAAGGCGAAGAGAAGATTAAGCAATCTATTCAGCAATTGGCAGATATGCTGGGGAATCCTGTATTAAGTAAGCTTGAATCGAGCCTCCCAGTAACACCTTCTGACTTTGGAGAGCAGCCGGTCATCGATGCCTTTGCGGAAAAAGTTATTAAGTTTCAAAGCAACATTATAGATACTGTTAAAGAACAAGATGATTGGAAGTATCTTAAATTTAAACTTAAGGACCAGAAGTCTTCAGAGCCTGCACCTTCTGGTCTTATAGCACCTTATTTCTATATGAGCGAAGTTTCATACGATAGATGGCTAGATATAAATGTAAAGCTTATAAATGCTTCAATCGCTCATAGTGGAGAATCTGAACTCATGGCACAACTTGTCATTGCTAAAGATGTTTTAACTAGCCCTGAAGATCCTATAAGTAAAATAATCGAAGAGTATGGAAACAGTGAGGCAAAAGCTGTTTTAATATGGGTTGATCAATTTAACACTGTAAATGCTTCCAAAACGGAATTAGCAGCTTTTAGGAGACTTGCAGAAGGCCTAAAGTCTAAGGGCAAAAGAGTAATCGACTTATATGGCGGTTACTTCTCTGTTCTTTTAAGTAAGAAAGAAATTCTTGATGGTGTCTGTCATGGACTTGAATATGGTGAATCTAGGGCCGTAAAACCAGTAGGAGGCGGTATACCTATGGCTAAATATTATTTCTACCCACTTCATTACAGGATGAGATTCACAGATTTTCTTACGGTTCATAAAGCTATGGGTTGGGGAGTAAGTAAGAAATCATTTAATTCAAAGGTTTGCTCTTGCGAGAATTGCGAAGATGGAGATATCCAAAAGTTCGGCATAACAACACCAGTTAGAATAAAACGAAAATCGGGAATTGTAACACTAAACTATCCTACCCAAGAGACTAAAGACCGTAGTCTTATTCACTATTTGAATTGCAAAAGACGAGAATTCAAAACTGTTCAGTCAAAAAGTATTGACGAGCTAAAGAAAGAACTAATCGACTCCATCAATACATACGAGAATGTGCTAGGTATAGAGTCAGTTTCCCATCTAAATAGATGGAACGATACTTTGAGCTAAGATTTAAAAATCTATTTTGATTACTAACTAGGTTTTCGCTTCGTTTGTTCCTAAGATGATGTATTTTGAAAGTGACCTAATTCCCAAATATAAAAGATACAGAGTAAGACCGGACAGTATTATAGTTGCAATTTCTTCCGTCAAGACATCGCTTGAATCACAAATTTGTGTTCCTTGATCAAGATTATATCTAAGCCGCTTTTGTGCCATTGAAGTGCCAGTGGTTCGAGCGGGGTCGTTATCCGCATTACATTCACTAATACTTCTAACACTGCTATCCAATATAAATACAAACACTATGATCGCTAAAAGAATATAAATTACTTTTATAAATCGCCACTTGGCATTTTCTTCTAATTTCTTAGTATGGTTTTTCTTCGGCTTGTTCATGTGTTTAGTTGCCTTTTAAATTTATTAAAAACTGTGACTAATTTATCGTATTTTACGAAGTAAAGAAGCAAAGACATTAGCTGTGCGTTTTCTTTTAACATCATATCCAAAATGCCCAAGCACCATAGCTGCTGCTGCCTCTTGCTTATCAACAAGTGCTTCTGCTTGTTCTTGTTGAAACGCTGATCCGTGAATTTCGTTGTGTCGCTTGTATATTAATCCGTCGCCGACCAATCCCCTTACCAAGGAAGTTGCGAGTTTAGGTCCACCCGAGTTATCAGTTAGGGTAATTGGGCTAGTGATAACCCTTCCTACTGGTATCATCTCACCAGTCTCTGGCTCATCGTATGCTACTAGAATAGTATCTACTACACCTTCTTGGTGCATTCTTTGCACAGGAGGTATAACAGGGTAGAATTTAGCTTCGACCCCAGCAGTGTTTGCTAAGCCTAAAGTATCGGCACCAATCATATTATGATTATAACATTATTGATGCTATATGTAAATTAACTTGTAAGTAAAATAATTTTACTGCCTTTTCCACGGAGTAGCGGGGGCAGGGCATCGCGTGCCTTTGGCGCACTCCTTCTTGCGATGCTCGGCAATAAAATGTAAACACTTTATTGTCCTGCGCTTCTCATTCGCCGAACCTCCGGTTCGTGGCCAGCCTCGCTGCTATCGAAGATATGCAATTAAAACAATCGAAAAAATAGATGGGCAGGAATCCGTCGTCGGCTAAAGCCTCCTTTGGGATATGCCGCTGTCTTTCTCGAAGCAAGCTTCTGCGAGAGCCAGCCTGTTATCGAACCTGTGGTTCGCTGCGCTCTCGCATCAGGTTCGAGTCTGGCTCCGTACATGAAAAAAGCCCCTAAAATATAGGGACTCTTTTCATGGTAGCGGGGGCAGGACTCGAACCTGCGACCTTGTGGTTATGAGCCACACGAGCTGCCGCTGCTCCACCCCGCGTCGTCGTCACAGCTCAGCAACTTTCTTGCCAAACTAAGACGTGACTTATAGTTTGGCAGCCATGTTTACTGGCTGCTCCTCTCAATTTTACAAACAGCTGTGCTTGGTTTGCAAAATTGGTTCTGGGCTGCATTAAATCTTCGTAAACCCAGGAACCGAAGTAACATCTTAGCAAACAGGGGTAGGATTGTCAATCTATCGCAAAATAAATAGCCCGCGTTTTTACATGCGGACTATTTTGGCTTTAACCGTTACTGATTAGTATCGGTTGCCGCCGCCGCCACCGAAACCGCCGCGGTTTTCGCGTGGTTTCATGGGGCGTGCTTCGTTGACGGTAATGCTGCGGCCGCCGACATCGCTGCCGTTGGTAGCCTTTTCAGCTGCTTTACCTTCTTCGTCGTTTTCAAATTCGACGAAGCCGAAGCCTTTGCTGCGTCCAGTGTCGCGGTCAGTGATGACCTTGGCGCTGGCTACGCTGCCGTAAGCTGCAAACATTTGTTGCAACTCATCGTCATTGGTGGAAAATGGTAATCCACCTACGAATAGCTTGTACATGTGCTTGTTGTTTCCTTATTTTCTCTTATGACAATCGACCTAAAATCTACCTGACTTCCGACCTGACTGCAACTTGTCTATAAGAGAACCATTGAGCGATCTAGAAACATTTAAGATTCTGTATTGAGTATTGAATCACAAAAATGGCACGAGGTCAAAAGATATACACTTTTTTAGTTAACAAGACCATCTCGGTCGAGTGGCCGGGATGCCTAGTTCGCCAAAAGCGAACGGCTCAAAAGTCTACTACAGGGTTGACAAATCGTAATGCTTGTGTATAATGATAATTGGTTTTACAAAAACAAAAAATATTAAAAATAAAAAGGATGACAGGTGGCAGATTATATATTAAGTCCAACAAAAGAAAAATCGTTGATTAAAATTGACAAAATTCTAGTAAAAATCTAAGCGTTAGCGCAAAACAGGTAGAAGAGAAGCTATTTGTTTTTGAGCCACCATAATCACGGCAATGTTTTACTGTTCAAGAATTCTTGCACCAGCTTAACCAGCTGTTGGAGCTGGTCTTGAGTTGGCATTTCGGGGCCGCAGAATGTGGCGAGATTTGAGCAAACGCACGATGTTAAACTAGCTTTGCTATTTCAACATCTAACTATAAAAAGTAAACCGCCAGTCGGCGGTTGACTATTTTCTGCGACCTCATTTCGGTTGCAATTTCAACTCTCGACCAAAAATAAAACCACCATAAAAGGCGGCATGATTTTTGGTAGCAGTGCCTTTGACGAAATGGAACAGTATTAAGGCTGAACTAATAACCATGTGGGAGATGGTAAAACAAATCAGGGAAGAGACCGCTGTTGCAGCTAATGAGTGTTATTCAATCGCTCTGGTATTATTGTCTTATGGTAGATAAACATGAAATCGTAGGCCAGCACGTTTCTACATCGCTCGTGTATGGCAAGGACCTAAATCCCCAGGATTTGGGAACGATAAATCTTAATAGGAAGATTGAATTTAATTCAGAACCTTTCCAACCTACTCCAGATAATGAGAACTGGGATAAACCCTACTTTATGGTAAAAGATGGCGATGAATTGCTAGCTTTTGGACGTTTACACTCAGTTGGTGTTGAACTTCAGGGTATGCCGAGTGAAATTTTAGGTGTTGCGACCATTATTTCTATTCATAAAAGCGAGGGTCATGGCAGAACATTGATGGAATACATGAGGCAACACATCGAAGAAACAGGCATGACGGCTATTGGATTTTGTGGTCAACACAATTCGGAATTTTATAGGAAATGTGGTTTCTCGATTCTTCCAAAAGGTACACATCGATTCACATTTCTGAATGATAAAGGCGAGATAGCAAAGCCGCACTATCCAGATAGTGATGTTCTGTATATTGACGGAAATGACCACTTAATTGAAACGCTAGTCGCAAATCCGACAGAGAGTATTACCGCGTACAGACCCGCTTGGTAGGTTGAGTAAAATAGTAGTTTGTAATACCTCAACAGCTTTATTTATACTTATTTTTGAAGCTTTGGCGCTTGGTGCCAGATATATCTAACTTTTCACATAATCTAATGATTAAAATGCTTATGTTTGGTAGCAGGGGCGAGATTTGAACTCGCGACCTCAGGCTTATGAGTCCTGCGCTCTAACCAACTGAGCTACCCTGCCGTCGTCACAGCTCAGCAACTTTCTTGGCAAACTAAGACGTAACTTATAGTTTGCCAGCCATGTTTGCTGACTGCTCCTCTCAATTTTACAAACAGCTGTGCTTGGTTTGCAAAATTGGTTTGTGAAAACAGAGGTAAATAATAGCATATTTTATGATCGTTATCTATGGCTTGCACTTGATATACTAAAGCAATGAAGCTTAAGCATTTCGATAGCCGGATGATAAGTTTTTTTAACAGAGCTTTCATACCTTTGGCCAGACTTGCTTTTTTTGTTGTCTTTTTTTGGTTTGGATTTATCAAGCTTGTCGGTGCCAGTCCGGCCAGTCCGTTAGCCGAGGCTTTAGTAGCAAAAACCGTTGGTATTGAGTGGTTTGATATTTTGTTTATAACTTTAGCCTTGATGGAATGCCTGATCGGGGTTTTGTTTTTAATTCCAAGGGCCGTTCGGCTGACAATTTTGCTGCTATTCGTCCATATCTTGATCGTCAGTTCGCCGCTGTTATTACTGCCGGGTTACACCTGGGAAAGCTTCCTAATCCCGACGCTGGAAGGGCAGTATATTATCAAAAACATAGTAGTAATAGCCCTGGCTTTCGGCATCGCCGCCAACACAAAACCCCTCAAACTTCCTAAACTTTAAACAGATTAGGTTTGGATTTTTTTAGTTCCTGCACTGGTAAGAATAAGGGCTTGGGATGCTCAGCCAGCTTGTACCAGCCTACATCAGTAAATTTATCGGACTCAATAGTTCTTGGTTCGCCGCTGGCCCAATCGCATACAACGAAAATAGTGATGCTGTGGTGATGTTCATTCTTAAAAACATTGTTTACTGTCGCCAGCAGTTTGATGTTCTTAATCTTGACGCCGGTTTCCTCAAGGACTTCACGGACCGCGCAGTCTTCAAAAGTTTCGCCAAATTCAAGGTGGCCGCCCGGCACCGACCAAGTGTTTCTCCCGTGTTCGCCAACTCTTTTGCCGAGTAGGTATTTGCCGTCTTTTTGAACTAAAACACCAATGCCGACAAATGGCCGCTTTGGCTTACTGGCCATACTGGCCTGCTTTCGAGCAGAGCTCGAAACTCTGCCAATATTCTTGGCACATGATCCTTATTTTTAGCTCAAATACTCCCTTCACCGTACTTTTTGTACGGCTCGGTCCGCTTTTCCCCAATAAATAAGATCCTGCACTCAAACCAGAAACCCAAAATATCATTGGCGCGATATCCACCATTTTTTCAGATATGAAACCGTTAATGTCGAAAGCACAAAACCGGCTGCCGCTAATATGGAGTTGGCTAGGGGATGATCGTCTTTGCTCATTAACTATAAGTTTACATAAATATAGCTGGAAATACTTGATATACTTAAACGCAAATGAATTTAACCGATAAACAAGAATACGAATTACTGGCCGCAATCTCTGCAAGAGGCCAAATACCAGATAAATTTTATTACCTTGACGGCGGCGAGAAATTATGGGACGCAGTGTATAAAGAGAGAAGCAGCCCTGGCGGAATGGCGAATTCTGAAATGAAGCTACTACTAAACCATCTCCCTAGCTTCATTCATCCCTTTAAAGGCAATAAGGGTATCAATTTGATTGATCTCGGATGCGGAAATGGCCAGCCTGCAATACCAATAATACAAGAATTACAAAAACAAAATTTTGACGTTATATATATAGCAGTGGATATTAGTGAAGCAATGATGGATCTAGCAGAAAAAAATATTCTAAAACGCTTCCCGCAATTGAAAATCAAAAAGCTACTTATTGATTTTGAAAAGGAAAGCCTTACAGATGAATTAATTAATTTGAAATTAGCGTATAAATATCCTAGTCTGCTAATTAATCTCGGAAACACGCTCGGTAATTATGTAAATGTTTCCAGCGTGCTTACAAATTTTTTGGAATCAATGACTCTTGATGATTATTTGCTTGTTGGCAATGGAATCGCCAATGAATATAACCCGCAAAAAATTATGTCTTCTTATACAACCGCCGCCCACGACACTGTTACAAGACCCGCTAAACTGCTCGGTCTGTATAAGGATAAAGATATATTCCGATGGGTGTGGAATGATGAAAAAAAGCAGGTCGAAGCGAGAATTCAACTTCAAGGCGAAAGGCAGATTAATTTAGCTGGCCAGAAGATAAATCTGGAAAAAAATGAAGAATTTATGGTTATGAAATCGGTTAAATACTCAGAAGCGACATTGACAAAACTTTTATCAGAAGTTGGTTTTCGCACGGAGTTACTAACCACAACTAAAGAGCGCAACGATATCTTAGCCTTAGTCCAACCAACTCGTTATACTGCTATATAATAGCGAAATTTGTTAATAATCTTCAAGGGTTGAGGTATCGCCGATGTCTTGGCCAAGTTCCTTTGATTTTAGGATTCGGCGCATGATTTTACCTGAGCGGGTTTTTGGCAATTTGTCGATGAATTCTATTTCACGCGGATAAGCGTGGCCGGCCAAATGCTTTTTAACGTGGGCTTGGATTTTAGTCTTTAATTCCTCTGTCTGTTTGACCCCGGGTTGCGTTACAACAAAAGCCTTTATAATTTGGCCGCGGATTTCATCGGGCTTGCCGATAACCCCGGCTTCAATAACGTCCGGATAGGTAACAAGTGCGCTCTCGACCTCAAAAGGACCGACGCGCTCGCCGGCGGTGTTGATGACGTCATCAGACCTGCCGACAAACCAGAAATAGCCGTCTTTATCTTTTATGCCTCGGTCGCCAGAGATATACCATTCGCCCCTGAAGTATGAATCGAATTTTTCCTGATTGTTCCAGATAGTTTTCATGAGCGACGATACAGTTGAAGCTTTTAAAGCCAGATCGCCTTCTTCGCCAGCCGGCAGTTCGCGGCCACCGTCATCAATCACCGCGGCATAAACACCGGGCAGGGGCTTACCCATAGACCCGGGCTTGATTTCTATGCCGGGATAATTAGTGATGCTGATGGCGCCAAGCTCGGTTTGCCACCAGGTATCATGGAACGGCAGGCCGAAAGCGTCCATGCCCCACCAGATAGCCTCGGGATTAAGCGGCTCGCCAACGCTTGCCAGATGGCGCAGGGAAGAAAGGTCAAAGTCTTTGGGCTGGGTAGGCGCGCCCATCAGCATGCGAATAGCTGTCGGGGCTGAGTACCAAACCGTGACCTTGTAATCTTGCAAAACTTTATACCAAGCCTCCGGACTGAACCGGCCGTCAAAAATTACCGATGTGCCGCCAAGCCCCCAAATCCCCAAAACACCGTAAACCACGCCGGTAACCCAGCCTAAATCAGCCGTACACCAATAAATGTCGTCGTCTTGTATGTCTAGCGAATACTTGGTGCTGACCATGGCCTGCAGTACATCCAAGTGGCCATGCACCACGCCCTTGGGCTTGCCGGTCGTGCCGGAGGTGTAGAGCATGTAAGAATAATCGTCCTTGCTCATTTTTGCTGGTTCAAATTCAGCGCTGGCATTAGCCATTTCTTTATCATATGAAACTATGTGTTCGCCCGCCGGCAATTCAGCAGAACCTCTCTCCACTAAAATTACCTTCTGCAGCTTTGGCAAATCTTTTTTGATATTTTCTATCCTCGGGTACAGATCAGCGTTAGTAATAATTACGCTTGCTTGAGAATCCTGCAAACGGTCAAGCAAAGCCATTTCTTGAAAAGCGGCGAACATAGTTCCGGCAATCCCGCCCATTTTTAAAATGCCGAGGAAGGCTACGTAGCGCTCAGGGATAGAAGGCAAGAATATAAAAACCCGGTCGCCCTTTTTAACATCTTGACCGGTTAAAACATTGGCAAATTGACTGGTTAATTTTTTCATGTCGGCGAAAGTGTAGTCCTCTTTAGTGCCGTCATCGCCGTTGTAGATAAGGGCTTTCTTATCCTTTTTATCACCTTCGGCGTGCCGGTCAATGCAGTTATAGGCAATGTTCAATGTACCGTCCGGGAAGAAATCGACCAGCTCGCCAGCCGCTTTATCCCACGAAAATTCTTGATAGGCTTGTTGGTAATTGGGTAGATTTGGGGTTTTGCGCGGCTTGCTTTGAATGATCTTTACGTCGGCCACTAACTTTTTTCTCCTTTGGTCCGGAATTCTTTATCAACATCCATAATACATTGTGTAGTAACCATATGCAGGCCGTAATCTTCGGCAAATTCTTCCGCCTCGATACTGTTAGCCCCCTCTGCAAGCCAAACTGTTTTAATACCGCCCCGCTCTACAATTTCATCAAGATGTGGAATAACTTCTTCTGGTTTTCTAAAAATATCAACTATATCAATATGTATGGAATCAGGAACATCGAGGAGCGATTTGTAGGCTTTTTCACCTAAAGTCTCAGTAATTTTAGGGTTTATAGGTATTATTTTGTAGCCCATTTCTTGGAAATACCTGGCTACTCTATGGCTATGGCGTTCAGGCTTGTCGCTTAAACCGATAAAAGCGATAGTTCGAGCGTTTTTAAGCAAGTTAATCTGTAAATTATCAGAGGAATAAGTAACCACCGGTTCTTTAGCTGACCATTGCCAATTTTCTATATACTCGGGGTCGGCACCGTTTTGAATAATATATTCTCTATGGGCTTCAAGTGCTTTTTTATACTTGGCTTGAAGTTTAGTACACTTGTTTTCGTCCATTACTTGCTGGGAATAGGCTAGACCTAATATTTCACAAGCCAGGTTATAGCGGTCGGTTTTATTTCTGACCTGCATATCAAAAGGGGTAGTAGTATCACCCTCTTCAACGTAGCCGTTAATAAAAAAGCGCTTTGGATTTTTGGTGTTAAACAAAATACTTTTCATTGCTTCAGGATAGCCGTGGAAGTTTACAATTACCGGCCGGTCGACGGTAAAGTATTTTTCGGCATTAGGAATTTGCGGGTGGTACTCGTCGCCACAGCTGCAAGCCGCTTGAAGCCTTAGTATATTAACAAATCGAATCTTTACATTTGGTGCATCAGCTTTAACCAACTCTATGGCAGCCATGGCCTCCTTAGTAACATAGTCGCCAACTCCAACTACTACTACGTCTGGGTTTTTATCGCTAGCAAAATCCCAGACTGAAAGACCATCCTCAAGAGCTTCCTTTGACTGTTTATATGAAAGCCAGCGCGGTTCGGGTGTTTTGCCGGCAGATATTACGTTCATGCGGTTTTTTGAGCCAAAAGATTCTTCTAAAATAGCTAGCATGCTATTGTCATCGACTGGAAAGTAGATTTTTATGAAATCGCTATGCTTTTCAAGCAAACCAGAAATGAAGCCAGGATTTTGATGGCTGTATCCATCGCGCTCCTGACGCCATACAGTCGAAGTCAAAAGATAGTTAAACGAAGGCAAATCTTGACGCCAGGGCATTTTAATAACCTGTTTGAGGAACTTTTGATAGGTGTGTGCCATACTGCCAAAAATTTGAGCAAAAGCTTCATAGGTTGTAAGCGCTACATGTCTGCCGGTTAAAACATAGCCCTGTGCCAGCCCGTGCATATTATGCTCGGAAAGCATTTCCATTACCTTGCCATCGCGGGTTATGTCTTTGTCATCTTCATCGTGTGGCCAAACCCAGCCGCGGCCGGTTACATCAAAAACGTTATCTAGCCGGTTGGAATAGGTTTCGTCAGGAGACATTAACCGAAAATTATTCTTTTCTTTGTTCATTTTGAATATCTCTTTTAGGTAAAACCCTGCCATTCGCATAGCGTTAGACTGGATTTCGCCCGGACTTTCTACAGGTTTCTCCAGTTTGCTGGCAGCGGGCAAAGATAGCGGCTTAAAGTTTTTTCCAAATACGTGAGGATTATTTCCTATTAAATATTCTTCGTCCGGGATAATATCAAGAATGTCTTTTGAAAAGCCGTTTTTCTTATCAAACAATTCTTCAAAATGGTAAGACTTAAGCCAGCCTTCTAGGGCTTCGAGTTCTTCGTAATCGCTTCGGACGGTTGGCATTACAACTTGATGGGCTAGAATAGTGCCTTCGATCTTCTGTCCCCTGAGTTCTTTGATTGTAGTCATTCCTTTGGGGGTACGCATAATAATTACCGGGTAGCGCGGTTTGAATGGCGGGTTATTACTTCGGGCGTCTTCTTGAATTTGCCGGATTCTTTGATAGGCGGATTCCAGCGTGGCTTGCATTTGCTCGTCCAGGTTATCTCCTTCAATAAAAAAGGCCTCATAACCATAGCCGCTAAATAAACTTTCTAACTCTTCATTATTCATCCTACCAAAAACAGTCGGGCCGGAAATTTTATAACCATTGACATGGATTATAGGCAGCACGACGCCATTAACAGCCGGATCAACTAGCTTATTGATGTGCCAAGCGGCAGCAATGGCTCCTGTTTCGGCCTCTCCATCCCCGATTAAGCAGGCAGCGATCAAATCCGGATTATCTAAGACAGCACCGTAAGCGGAAGCTAGGGAATAGCCAAGCTCGCCGCCTTCTAAAATTGCTCCAGGTACTTCGGGGTTACAATGGCTTGAGAAGCCAAGAGGCCAGGTATAATTCTTTGATATATAGGTGATGCCTTCTGAATCTCTAGTCGCATTATCATAGTATTTTCCCAGGGTACCTTCTATTAAAAGATTTGCTTGAAGGGCGGACTGTCCATGGCCTGGCCCCATGATAAATATGGTTGATTGCCGGTGTTTCTTAACTAAATAATTGAGGTGAGCATAAACGAAATTAACACCAGGGCAAGTTCCCCAGTGGCCGACCAGTTTTGGCTTCACGTCAGTTGATTTAAGCGGCCGCTCGAGCAGGAAATTATCCTGCAGGTAAATTTGCGCGACAGACAGGTAATTAGCCGCCCGGACGTACTTTTGAATTTTATCGATGTCTTGTTGCAACCTCAGTGTCCCTTATTTAAGTTAAATAACAGTCTAGTCTATTATAAGGTCAGATAGGAGAAATGGCGAGTCAAAATGACTAAATGCCGGAGGATATATCAAGCAAGGTATGAACATCCATCTAAGGCCAGGAAAATACGTAGTAGCTGTCTCTGGCGGAGTAGATTCCGTCGTCCTGCTGCATTTGCTAACCGAAATACGAAATACGAAATACGAAATACGACTTTTTGTGGCTCATTATGACCACGGCATCAGAAGCAATTCCCAAGATGACCGGTTATTTGTGGAAAATCTAGCGGCTGCGTACGGGTTGGCGTTTTTTTACGAAGAAGGAAATTTAGGCGCAAATGCCGGCGAGGCCGAAGCCCGCAAAGCCAGATATAAATTTTTGCGAAGGATAAAACAGCAAACGGATGCCAATGCGATTATTACGGCGCACCACCAGGACGATGTTATCGAAACAGCCATAATAAACCTGCTGCGCGGAACAACGGCCAAAGGCTTGGCGGCTTTAAAATCCACCGAAGAAATCGCTCGGCCGTTGCTAGAATTTACAAAACCACAAATTATCGCTTACGCTAAAAGCCGGGGGCTTAACTGGCGTGAAGACGAAACCAATTTAGATCCGAAGTACCTGAGAAATTATGTGCGCTACAACCTAACCCCTAAATTAACCAAACAGCAAAAACACAAATTACTGCAGCTTATTAGATCATCCTCCGAGACTTTGGGCGAAATTTCAGAAATCATAAAAGAGCTGCTGCCGAAGAAAGGCGAGATTGACCGCCAGGGTTTTATAAATTTGCCCCATAGCGTGGCCTGCGAATTGGTCGCCAGCTGGCTAAAAGCCGGGAACCTGGCCGTCGATAAAAAAACAGTCGAGAGGCTGGTGGTCGGGCTTAAGGCCGCCAAGAATGGGACAAGATTGGATATTAATAAAAACTATCAATTTTTGATTGAAAATGGCATTATTAAAATCCAGCTTTCCTCGAAATAAGGAAAACTTTAGAAATACTTTTATGAAAGGTATAATAGTCACTGTTAAATGGATAAAGAGCCTTTTAAGCTAAAAAGCGGCGGTCCGAAAGGACCCAAGAATAAGAAGCAAAATTATAAAAATATTATTTTTATAATACTGATTGCTCTTTTTGGTTTGCTCATATTTTCTTCTTTCGGTCAAAAAGAAGAGCTTGATGAAGTTGCCTTCTCCGAGGTTATTACCCGAGCTAATAAAGGCGACATAAAGAAGATCGAGATAGCCGGCAATGAACTAAAAATTACCCCGGAAAAAAAAGAGGAAGCTACCCAGAAATCCCGCAAAGAGGCTGGTTCGAGTATTTATGAACAAGGGTTGGAAAAGGACGCCTCGGTAGTGGTTGATGTTCAGGAGGAATCTAGGACCGGCCAATTTTGGCAGCAGTTGGGCATGGCTTTGCTGCCAATCCTTCTCATCGGCGCGCTGCTTTTTTACATGCTTCGGAGCGCTCAAGGACAAGGCAACCAGGCGCTTAGCTTTGGTAAAAGCCGGGCCAGACTATACGGCAACGAAAAAGAGAAGGTTAACTTCAAAGACATCGCCGGTAGCGACGAGGCAAAACAAGATTTAGAAGAAATTGTAGAGTTTTTAAAGTTTCCCAAAAAATTTGAGTCAGTCGGGGCCCGGATTCCAAAAGGAGTGTTGCTGGTCGGACCTCCGGGTACCGGTAAAACTATGCTGGCGCGAGCCACAGCCGGCGAAGCTAACGCGCCGTTCTTTTCTATCAGCGGCTCGGAGTTTGTGGAAATGTTTGTGGGCGTAGGCGCCTCGAGGGTACGCGACCTGTTCGCTAAGGCGAAAAAGAATTCACCCTGCATTATCTTCGTCGACGAAATCGATGCCGTAGGACGCAGACGCGGCAGCGGAATGGGCGGCGGACATGACGAACGCGAGCAAACCCTAAACCAAATACTGGTCGAGATGGACGGTTTTGAACAGGGGCAAAACGTAATTGTGCTGGCAGCTACCAACAGGGCTGACGTGCTGGACCCGGCATTACTGCGGCCCGGCCGCTTTGACCGCCGGGTTAACATCAATTTGCCGGATAGAAAAGACCGTGAAAAGATCCTGAAAAAACATTTTGATAAAAAACCTCTGGAAAAAACCGCTGATCTTGACGCTCTTGCCGCCAAAACCGCTGGAACTTCCGGCGCTGATTTGGCCAATATTGCCAATGAATCAGCCATTTTAGCCGCCCGCAAAGGACAAAAAACCATTACCAACACTATCGTTACCGAAGCTTTTGAGAGAGTCGCCATTGGTCCGGAGCGCAAGAACAAGGTAATGAGCGAATATGAAAAACAGCTAACCGCTTATCACGAAGGCGGCCACGCCTTGGTCGGCCACGTGTTGCCGGACAGCGATCCGGTACATAAAGTAACCATAATTCCCCGGGGGGTAACCGGCGGCGTAACTTGGTCAATCCCGCCGGAAGATAAAAGTTACCATAGCATCTTGGAATTCAAGGACGCCCTGGCGCGGATGTTGGGCGGACGCATTGCCGAAGAGATAATTTATGGGCGGGATAGAGTCACTACCGGCGCCGGCAACGATTTGCAAAAGGCAGCCGAGCTAGCCCGGGACATGGTTATCAACCAGGGCATGGGTACCAAGCTGCGCGACCAGGTGTTTCATGTCGAAGAAGGCATTATGTTAGAACGGCTAACCCATGAGCGGCAATATTCTGAGGATACGGCCAAGATTATAGATGATGAGGTTGAAGGTTTAATCACTGAAGCCGCCCAGCGCGCGCGGGAAGTAATAAAAGTCAATAAACCTCAGCTGGAAGCCATAAAAATTGCGCTGCTGGAAAAAGAAACTATCGATGCCGACGAAGTAAAAAAGCTGCTCGAAGGCTGGCATATGCCTAAGTCAGCAGCGCTTTATTAAGTAATTTTTAGAAACCTCTAAAGACATTTCGGCGGTACTTCGTACCTACCCCGACCCACTTTCTTGTGTTGACAAGAAAGTGGGCAAAGAAACAACAGCAAGTGCTAAAACGCAACTGAAGCGAGATACCACCTTGACTGGTGAAGCAAAAAACGTCCCTTCAGGCCGGTCCAGCCCTATTTTCCAAAGGAGCGGTCTGGACTAGCTTTTGCTCCAGTGACTCCAGCCAAGCTGATTCGCTTCAATCGGTTTTATCAATGCTGGATAAAAGAGGAGGAGAAATTGCTTCAATTTCTAAAATAATATTACGAAAGTGATTTTACGTATGTTGTATGTTAGTTTATAATTGTTACATATGAATGTAAATATAGGCGAGGTCCCGAATTCCGTTTTACCGGAGCCGACAATATCCGAGCCAATAGCTGAAGGCCTGACTTCGGACAACTATGACCGTTATGCTGCTGAGATTGATATTGGACAGCAAAGAGCAGATGGGTTATTGGATTTAACCGAAGCCGAGCAACAGTTACTTGAAGAGGTCGAACAAAGTGGACAAGTTACTTTAACTGGCAACAGTAAACAAGAAAATAATTTAAGATATGCTAAATACCGTGTAGCAAAAGCTAAACAGAGTCTTGCGCCGGATCCAGACGGAGAAACAGCCATTAATGGTATAAACGATAATTCTAAGCAATTGCTACTACTTACTGAATCATCTACTCGGCAAAAAGTGGACTGAAAACGACCCCTATTCAATAACGAGAGACCATTTGAAGACCGCCGATCGAGCTTCACTTCTAGATCAAACATTTGGTGATAAATGGAAGAGTTCTGGAATGTTACTAAATAGTAAATTATCGACTCTCAGGACAAAAATAAAGGTTTTTGACAACCATTTTGGCGAGATTTGGCGTGAACAGCCAGCTATGATGATACCTTCTATCCGAACAGTTATAGCCTCTAAGCGGGCATTAGCTCATATTGGTATCACGGCCGAAAATACGCCGCAAGGCACGTACTCTAGGCTGCTCTGTAGCTCGATGAGCGCTAAACAGAAAAGTAGCATATTCATTAGACGGTCTATCTTAGGCCATCAGCAAATTAGGAACGCAAGCCAAAAACGCCGGATGTCCACTATGGTAACAAGACGGCAACGCCAGACAGATGATGACAAAAAACTTGAGGCACGAGAAATAGCAGAACTAAGAGGATTTCTGCAAGCTGTCGGCTCACATTGTTTATATCTTACAAATGAGCAAATTGCTAGCAAAGCCTTCAAACGGGGCTACTACAATCGAGAACCCTAAAATAAGTTCTATCTGAAAAAATAAAATATTTTTTCATCCGCTTTTATTCAGCATTTGCCGAACCGATTGGTTTGAATCAGGCTGGTTGGAATGGCTTAGGCAAAACTAAAGTCCTGTTCGCTCCTTGGACAAAATAGAACAGGGCCGACTGATAAGGAGTCTTTTGCCTAACCAATCAGCCTGGTATCTCAAACCAGTAGCGTTTGGCAACCTGCTGCGGCATTTTTGGATACTTTTTCTGCTGTTGGAAAAAGTATCTCGCAGGTAGCTATGAAATAGCGTGCGAAATGGCTTAATTTCTTCAAAGACTTTTGTATCTGTTAAAAGTTAGGTTTTAAGCCTATAATCTAGGGGAATGAATCCTGCTAGAACTTATTTTAAAATTGGCTATGAATCAATCGATGTTAGTGGAGTTATAGGGGATGAATAGATTATTGAAACGCGCTAACAAGCGGATTTCCCTTGGCAGCGCGGCGGCACTGCTAGTCGGGGCCTCGGCGATCGGCCAGCTTTTGGGACTGCTTCGCACCAGGCTGGTAAACGGCAACTTTCCCGCTTTCGGCCCGGGAAGTACGGATGCATACTTCGCGGCTTTTAAAATTCCGGATTTTTTCTATTTTACTCTGGCGGCCGGTGCTTTAGGCGTGGCATTCATGCCATTTCTAGCCGACAAACTTGCTAAGGGTGACCGCAAGGCTATCTTTCAACTGAGCAACAGCCTGCTGAATTTGCTGGCTTTGATTATGCTGGCGGTCGGGGTTTTAATCTTGATTTTTGCCGATGAATTAATCCGCTACGTAGTGGCGCCCGACATGTCTCCCGAGCAGCTGAATAATGCCGCCACAATTATGCGGTTGATTGCATTCAACCCGATGATCTTCGCGATTTCGGCGATTTTTGTTAGCGTACAGCAAACTTTTGGCCGGTTTTTCTTCTACTCTATGACCACAATTTTTTACAATATTCCGATAATTATTTCGGCAAGCGTGTTCAGTACTATAGGCGGTCAAGACGGAGGACCGGGCCAGTTGGGTCTAGTTGGTTTGGGTATAGGCGCACTGGTCGGAGCTCTGCTGCAGCTAACCGTAGCCATCATAGGATTTATTGGTCTAGGTTATCGCTATAAGCCGGTAATAAAGTGGCGTAGTCCTGATTTTAGACAGATATTGCAAAGGCTGCCGGCCAGGTCGCTGGACCAAGGTATTGACTCGCTTAATTCTATCGCCGAGACAAACTTTGCCAGCCGGCTGGGCACCGGGAAACTTAGCTTCTATGAGAATGCCTACGTTATTCATACCGCACCGACGTTTTTAATTGGTACCACCATTGCCACAGC
>JAHWKM010000020.1 GCA_019347895.1 Candidatus Parcubacteria bacterium
CTCGCTGCAAACAGTATGATCGCTAAACCTATTGCTGCTGTTATGAATATAAACTTTTTCATCGCATCTCCTCCTTAACTGGCTCCAGGCTCAGGGCTTTTGCCGATATTACGTAAATAGTATTCAACCATCTTCTCTTCATCAAAAGTATCAAGCTTCATGCTCCGTGTCCATGAAGACATGATGATAGGTGATTCATTGGCTGGCCGTGGAGCCATAATAGCCTTGTTAGGCGTAAAATTTTCCTTGGAAAACGGCTGGAAGAACAAGGCTTTAATTTTACTGACCTGGTCTGCTGGTAAATCGGGGTGATATGAAATGTATACTCCCCCATGCTCCATATTATGAATGACGCTGCCATCCGGGATTTCCTGCTCATAAGCTTGCCAAGGCAATGGTCTGACCGCGTGGTCACCCGATGTAGGCGGCTCACCGCCAGTATTAGGTATGTTTTCTATGCCTTGAACGTGCTGTTTACCTTTATCTTCGTGAGCCACACCAGGACGCTCCGTTCCTGACTCGTCCTTATTGCTTACTATGATGAAACCAAGCGCTCCGACAATAAGTACTGTTATTATTCCTATAAAAATTTTATCAGACATACTCCCTCCAAGAGTTAGTTAGTAATTGGAAGTAATGTCTATTCTAGATTCGGTAAACAGCGTTGAGCTTATATAAGTCTGGTGGTTGCCAGCGTAAATATCTGAATAGATATGCAGCTGCTACGGTAATAGTTGTAGTCCAACCTACGCCCGCAGTCAGATAATGTGTCTCGGCGGGCAGTGGCTCAATATCTTTTTCGTCTACTTCTGACTTCTGGCCCGGAGTTGCTAGTGGTGATTGTGATGTACAAGAGGACTGGCATTGGTTCAGAGACATTTGTTTGCCCATGTCGGACATTACTGAGGAAGAAAGCAGCGAATGACCAGCCCCTACACCAAAAAGAAGCGTAAAGAATGTTGCTATACCCAGTGCTGTGGCTAAAAGCCGCCGCCTCATCATTGCTATCAATTATAGTACGCGTAGTGGTTTTTAACTAGAAAACAAAAGTTAGGCAACTGAGTCATTTCTTCTCGCATTTTGGCTCTCCCTAGTGGACGTTCTTCGCAACTTTGATATTACGCAATTTAATTATGAATCAAAATTAATTGAGAATTATTATATTTCGAGCTGAGTTTCCTCAAGCTTTTCAACAACTCCAAAACCCATCGTCATACTTACATGTGAAATGTCATCTTCAAATTGAAGGCCTTTTAATGCTTGCATTCTAGCTTTATAACAGCTCTCAGAGTTCCATGCATTGAGTACAGGCCTCATTAATCCAAGCAAATCATCTTCTGACAGAGCATCTTTCATTATTTGAATTTCGGGCGACCGACTTATTAAGTCGATAATACGTTCTTTGTCATCGTAACCTTCGCAAATTGATGCACGTATACATTCTCCAGAAAAAGGACAATTTTTACTCATTATATAAATGAAACATAAATATATACAAAAGTCAAGATTTGGCTCCCTCTAGTGGACGTACTTCGTAACAATAATGAGATATCATTACAAGCAATGACTAGAGACTTACTATTCGAACCCACCACCTTGTAGCTCTATCCCGTGAATCTTCAGTACATTTGCTCGGAAGTCACTAAGACTGTCTCCCTCAACCAAGAAAGGCTGATCTTGAACTAATGGCATATATAGCGCCCCTCTCCGAGCTTGGGTCAAATACATGCCTATCGCTGCGACACCCCTAGCCATTGGAACTGTCAAGTTTACTATTAATGCATCGTCATTTGTGTCGTTACTAAAAGAAATCGGACCCTGACGATTACCTATCGGGATTCTGCTTCCTTGCGCCGAAAAGCCAACCGAAAGCTGTATTTCGCCTCTATGGCTATGCGCACTTATCGGGAACTCGCCAACGCTTTCTACGCTCCTCTCGTTAATGACGTCTTGAAGACTATTCATAATTTTGACTGCCTTTTGAATTGGATTATCACTGTCTCCATATTGTTTATCTTCTAGCTTCTCTTGAAGTAACTCATATGCGCGAATATCCCCGATCCATGTTCTGCCATTGGCAAGGCTAGTTAGTCTTCCTTCACTTATTTTATGTACAACTTTCTGAGCCGCATCGATAACCAAAAAGTCACACTCGTTTACGTTGTTATCGTTTTCCAGATATTCAATAATCTTCCCTGGTATCTCGGACGTGCTCATTCCAGTCCCAGCGATTTTGCGAATAATATCTAATGCTATTGGCACAGTGCCTGCATAGCAAATCGCAAGTTCAGGCCTGATCGGTATAATTTTTAGGATACCGTTGAATAGATGCGGCGTTTGTCTCTCCTCTTCTTCTGGCAATATGTCAGGCTGAGTGACTCTAAGGTCTGCACTAATATGTATTCTGTCATCCGCGATCAAAGCTATTACTAAACTCATGACTTAAGGGTATCAGACTTTAAACAGATAACAGAGGTGAATGACACTATAGCTTGCTGATTCTCTATGCTTGCAATCACTACCCCCCTTCTATGCGGCGAGAGATAGATCAGCATGTTGTACAATGCCGAGTAGTGTGCGATCGTGCCTGCCGAACCCCGTGCGTTGCACAAGAACATGCGACAACCAAGGGCGGAAACCAAAACCTCATTTTAAATCTAAAAATCTATTTTGGTTGCCCCCTACCTCCCTCTTTCATCTTCGATTTTTCGCATTTAGTGCGTACACAAAATTTTTTTATTTAACCCCAAATGTGAAAAATAGTCTATTTAGGCGATTACTTCCTAAAACATATCTAATCAGATCAATCACTTAATCGATACTATTTTAATATCAAGGATCTTTATAAAATTAAGCGCAAGGTCGAATTCTGTCTCAACGTAATTCTAGACCACCGCCACAAAACCTAAACAGTCGTTTATATGGACGAGTTCAAGATTCAATTATTTTTTTTAACGGCCAAAATTGACTGCCTCCCTCGCGGATCAGATCGTCAATTAATTCGTATGTGCTGTTTCTAATATCTTCGCCTTGGTTCTTATAGAGAATTGCAAACGCCTCATACCATTCAGTTTCAAAGAAAATTGGTCTTCGCTTTGCCTCCTTGCGGACTCCGAATTCCAGCAAAGACCAACGAAGAATATCTAAAGTATCCTTAGGACTTGATTCAGCGAGATTAACAACATTTTTTTGCAACCCATAATCCCAATCAAGCTCGCCACCGGTTACTTCCAATGTTCTCTTTATATGATCCGCTAGCCAGGATAGTTCAAATACTTGTGGTTCAGATCTTGTCCAATAGCCAAATTCTGTCAGTGATTTAGTATGTTTGTAATTATCCAATATCCAATCCCAAAGCTTATCCAAACGCTGCTTTATTTCAGTCTCATGATTAATTGCGCCCTCGCTTTCATTTTTCGACAAGTATTTTCGACCAATAAATCCTATAAATTCTGAGTGATGCTTCTCCGTGCCCTTTGACCAGAAAGTCTTAAATAGAGGATGGCCGAACCCAAAGTCGCTATAGTGTGCATACGCAAGAGCAAGGTGAGTTGCGATGCCTTCCTCGGGATCTTTAAAGAATTCGCGGGTTGAATCCATGCTCCTTCTTAGGCTCAAACCTCTTGTATAAAGTTTCTGAAACTCAGGATCTCCAAACAGCTCTTTAAACAAATTGTTCGATATATATCCTTCCCATGCGGCAACATACAAAAGCTTCTTGCTATCGGCTATTGGAAATATTTTTGGCAACAACCCATGTATCCACTTTGCATCACGGTAATAGAATGTAGCAAGGTAGCGCCCGAACATGAACATAATGGCTTTTGTATTTTCAGCGTTCAAAACCTTCATGTAAACATCCTTTACGTCAGCTGATATTTGTACATTATCGCTTGACTTGCCGTCTTGATAAACAAAATGTATAAAGGCTTCAAAAGTTTTGCCGCGCACTGAATTAATAGCCATCATATAAGGTTCTGTTACTAGAGGCTTCTGGCCAGGCGAAGTTCGGGTCATAGTAGCAGTTTTTGGCTGTTCATCTTTTGGCGCGGGATCTTGATGTCTAAAGAGGTAATCAATGACCGATAGAATCTCTTCGCGGTATTTTGAAAGATCTAGCACAGCTTTCCCGTCAAACTCACGTAATAGTTCCTCAATTAGAGTGGCTACCATTGAGTGAACGGCATTCCAATCAGCTAGCCACGAACTATATCTTTCTTCCCGCTGCCTGGTTCTAGCAAATTGCTTGGATTTTCCTGAATTTTTAATGCTGACTAACAGTGCGACTAGGTTTCCCCAATTTATGTTTGAAGCGACCTCTTTATTGTTTTTGATTTCACTCTCGATTCCTCGAAGGAAGGCGTACGTATAATGAGGATCTAGCTTATCAGAGTCGAAAAATAAATCTGATTTACTAACAAAATCCGTGAGTCTTTTAGAGATGCTAGTTTTCAGCAGATCGCCGGCACCCTCTGCATTAAGCGGATGTAAAAAGTCTTTATGGGTGTTTTGTTTGTCTAGAACTTTCGGAGACCAAACAGTCTGTAGCTTTTCGGCTATTTCTTTTACTGGCAGGGCATCAAATTCCTCTTGAGTTAAAGGTCCGCGCGGTGCCACAGTACCGCCAGTAACCGGGCCTACGATCGGGGATGGTTTATACTCTGGCTTAACCTGAAAGCCTGCTTTTTTTATTTCCTCGTGCTCAGTTTTTGAGAGATGTTTTTCTAATAAGGAAAATATACGTGAACCTCTATATATACGGTTTTCAACCTCTTTCTTTTCACCAGACTTGTCGCTAAATAAACTTTTTGCTTTCTCGATATACTCTTGTTGCTCACTTCTTGCCAAAATTCCAAAATTTTTTTGAAGGGCAGTACCATATTCTGCTCCCATTGTTAGATCCGTATAGTTTGGATTATCGAAAATAGCAAAAAGCGCAGCTTTCAATTCGGTCTTGAATGCATCAGGGCAAAGACTTAATATGTAGAGCTTCAATCGCCATACCGCCTGACTGTCTGGTAGGGTTCCAATATATTGTTTGTATGTTTTACAGACTTTTTGGGGCTGATTGCAATTATCACCAATTAGCTTATCAGTAAATAATTTGATTGTTGCTGCTAGTTCACGTATGTCTTCACGCGGAGATATGCTTACCTTGTTTCTTTGCTCTAATTCAAAGAAGTCTACATCTGACAAAATAAAGCTGTCGTACACTTTGAAAGCACTTCTTTCTTTTCTGTCCGGAGCCTTACCAAGTACTTTAATAACATCTGCAAAGACAGAGGTTACCAGGGCAAAGACTTTCTCTATATGACTCGTGTCAGTATTGCCTAAATATTGAAAAACCTTTGTGTAGGATAGCCCATTAAAGTAGAAAGGATTTTCAGTGATACTGCGCCCTGATGTTTCTTTAATTTCTTTTTTAGTCCTTACCGACAAAACAGCTTCAGCCAAGGTTAGTAAGTTATCGAAATCCTTGTCTTCAGCAAAAGTCTTGAACATTTTTTCAAACTCAAAGCCATGCTGATTAAATAGACCCATCAAGGGTACCCATTTCTCTTCCAAAATTTTATTAGCAATTTTAGCAAGTTGATTAGCAGGTAAAGTACTGCAGATACGAAGGAATTGATCGATAACTTCGGGGTTGAAGTTACTTTTCTTTACAGGAACTTTGAGCAAGATAGTGACTACCTGATCCGGATTCTTCTCAGCCATTCTTACCAGGTAATTTAGCTCAGGTGTCCTATAACCATACCGAGTGGGGTCCTCGGCTTTTTTCTTAATTACATCTAAAAAACCATTTTTCCATAACCAAACCAGCCATCGCTCATCAGCTTCGAAAAAGAAATATTGATAAGCATCCTTATTTCTTGACACTAAACTTTTTAAGTCCTCTGGTCTGGCTCGTTCAGGTTTCCCTTGGACAAATTTAAATATATTCCTGTGCAGTTCGATCTGACTCATAATTGAGCATTCCTAATATATTCATAAGAAATTTTTTCAATAGATTTGACAATTTCATCCACACCGTTTTCGTAACTGCCGGTATCACTCCAGGCGACCAATTTGTCAATCTCTACTTCGAATCTTTGTACGGTTATATCTTCGCCTACCTTTTTCAAAACATCTACCAGCGGCTGAAATACCCTCACATATAGAGTAGCGGCATTTCTTGCCTCGCCAGACATCTGGTACTTTTCAGCCATACCATAATCAACTGATAGACTATCGGGACATTTTTCTCCGGAACTCTCAAAGATTTTATTCAATTGAGCCAGAATAAATCTACCGTTGCTACTTATTCTTATACTCTCCTGATTTAGGGTCGGTTCTTGTTGGGTAAGCGCTTCTTGTTCGCTAGCCGCTCTGGGTATATTAATTGTGGTGTAGTCCCCAGTATTAATTTGTGATTCGGCGTTATTCAGGTTCGTTTTAGCGCCAGGGCTATCTACTGCCTGTAATGATTGATTGCCTTTGCCTTTATGCTTGGCAATAGCCGTGCTCTTCTTTTTTGTTTTATGCACAAATTTTGGGTAAAAGTGATATATGGTAGCGCCACCAAACATACTAAGCACTATCTTAATTATCTCTAGGATTGTTTGCTCAGTAGTCCCTGACATAGTTAAAGTATACTTTAACCCACATCCCTATTTTACAAATAATTGTTTTTTTGTTAGCTCGAGCGCATATTGAGCTATGGTCTCCGTTCCTCGTTCGCCGAACCTTCGGTTCGTATCCGTCCCCGGAAAGACAATGAGACTGAGCGACAATCCTTTGGATTATCTTTCAGTCTCATGGCTCCCGGGGTCGGATTCGAACCGACAACCTCGAAGTTAACAGCTTCTTGCTCCACCATTGAGCTACCCGGGACCGGCTTCGCCTAATGAGACACCCGCAGCGGGTTTCTCATCGCGCCGGGCACGAAATAAATTCGATGCTCGGGCTGCTCTTCCCTAAAAAACGGAAAAAGTGAGACGAGGACAAGCACAAATTATAACTGTTTTAGTCTTAGTCTGTAAATATTCACATTTTCCACTTCCGGAAGCTATCGGCCTAACCTGTTTGAAAGTATGTCAAAAGTGGTAATATGTAACCTATGGATAAGCGGGTATTCGATGCCTGGTTGAAACACCTAAAGCATGGCACTTTGAGTGTGACGTTTATCGACGGCACGACAAAAAGCTATGGCAGAGGCGAGCCTAAAGCGGCGGTAACTCTGCGCTCAAAAGGGCTTTCGAGAAAAATGCTTAGAACCCCCTCCCTGGCTATCGGCGAGGCTTATACTCGCGGCGATATAGAGATTCACGGCCCGATAGAGAATTTCCTTAAGCTGGCCGAGCTAAATACAGTAGAAGCAAACCCCGACAGGTATAGAAAACAGTGGCGCCGGCTGCACAAAAACATAAAGCCCAGGCAAAAACGCTATATCTCCCACCACTATGATCTGGGCAATGATTTTTATCAGCTATGGCTGGATCCGACCATGAATTATTCGTGCGCTTACTTCAAAACTCCCCGCGATACTCTGCAAAAAGCCCAGCAGCAAAAGACAGAGCACATTTTGCGCAAACTGCAGCTAAAGCCCGGACAAAAGTTACTCGATATCGGCTGCGGCTGGGGGTATCTGCTAGTCCAGGCGGCCAAGCAGTACAAAATAAAAGGCGTTGGCGTCACCTTGAGCGAGCAACAATATGAGTATGCCCGGCAGCTGGCCAAGCGCGAAGGTGTAGACCGGTTGGTTAAGTTTCGGCTAGAGAACTATCTGGACGTTGCAGGCAAAGAAAATTTCGACCGGATAGTTAGTGTCGGATTTTTCGAACACGTGGGCCACGGCAATTTGAATGATTACTTTAAAAAGGTCAACTACTTGCTCAAGCCGGATGGGATTTCATTGCTGCATTCCATAACTCACCAAAAAGAAACGCCATCGGACGCCTGGATTGAAAAATATATTTTCCCTGGCGGCTACATTCCCAGCGTGCGCGAAACCACCTATCTGCTTCCGGAGCATGACTTTTATTTGTTCGACTACGAGAACCTGGGCCAGCACTACGCTATGACTATAGAAAAATGGTGGCGAAATTATGAAAAGAATAAGAAAAAAGTAATAAACATGTACGACGAAAATTTTTATAGGATGTGGAGGCTGTACCTGCTGGGGTCTATGCTGGCTTTTAGGAGCGGACACACGCAGCTTTCTCAGTGGACTTTTAAAAAAGGTGCCAACCCAGCCTGGCCGCTGACACGCGAGTACCTCTATAAAAAATAAATTTTCTTACCTTAAGTCCCGGTGTATGTCGCGGTTTTGATCGCGTTTTTTTAAAAGTTCGCGTTTGTCGTATTGCTTGCGTCCCTTTCCGGGAGCAATTTTTATTTTTATGAATCTTCCGCCAGTCAAAAACTCTATGGGAATTATGGTTTGGCCTTGTTTTTTGGCTTCTTCCAAAGCATCTATTTCTTTTTTCTTGACCAGCAGTTTACGCTCTCTGGTTTGTTCGGTTTCTTCGAGCTTGAAGCCCTGCGAGCTGGTAACGGTCGCGTTGGTCAGCCAGACTTCCCCGTTTTTTATATTCACGTAAGCGCCGCGCAAATGGCCGTGGCCCAATCTTAGCGACTTGGTTTCGCGCCCGTTCAAAACAACCCCGGCAACTATCTCACTGCCGAGCTCGTAATCATACCGTGCCCGTTTGTTCTGAATCTTCTTGACAGTAGTTTGCTTCTTCTTGGCCATAACAGTTAATAAGTATGCGCTATATTGATTTATTTTACAATCTATGCCATAGTATTTCCATATGAGCGGATTCACTGCGTCCTATTATGAAAGTCTTGTCCAAAATTTCGGAGAAGCAGGTGGCGAAATAGCTGAATTAGCAGCCAATCCTTCTTATGCTGAGTCGCCTATTATGCAGCGCGGACGGACTCCTTATATTAGGGCTGATAGCCGAAAAGAACCGGAGTCTGACCCGACTATTATGTTTATACCCGGCTTCGGCGAGAGCATCGTAAATAAAGTTTCATTTGCAGCCGAACTTACAAGGCAAGGTGCTAATGTCATTCTACCTGGACAAAATCGCAAGGGTATGATGTATGACGAGCATGGACGCTCCGATCCAATGGCAGCTCAGGCCTATAATTATTTAGCAGTTACTAAAGATGCTAGGGAAAACGGCGAGACAATTCATTTTGCCCCGCATAGCATGGCTTCTCTGGTAATGGCCAAGATGATTCATCTGGAGCCCGAATTATTTAAAGATTCACACGTATTTATGCTGGCACCAGCTGGCACTATTGAAGACGAAACATTTGGCTCTTTGGCGAAAGACTGGTTTGGCATGATCAAATCCGAGTCTGATAAGACTCGACCGATGGAATTTCCAGACCCCAGAGGCGTTACAGCTATAGCTAGCTTTAAATCGTTGGCGAGAAATCCTCTTCGATCTGTGCGTGAAGTACGCAGTATGGTAAATGAAAGAATAAATTATCAAGAAATCATTAATAAAGTCGGCGAAATTACTGTTGTATCCTATGCACAGGATGAAATGTTCCCGGAAGCACGACTTGCGCCGATGCTGGAAAAAGCTGGAGTTAGATGGGTGTCGCCATGTGATCTCAAAGGAATGTTAGATGGACGTATTAATTTTGGCGGAGAAGGATCCACTCACGACTATGAGCAGTTCTCTCCTTATGTAATATCAGGCTGCTTGTTTGATTTGCTTAGACGGGACTTAA
>JAHWKM010000021.1 GCA_019347895.1 Candidatus Parcubacteria bacterium
CAGACTACTTGGTTAGGCCAAAGACTCCTTCCAGTCGGTCCTGTTCTATTTGACTCAAGGAGCGAACAGGACTTAGTTTGGCCTAAGTGACTCCAAGCAGCCTGATTCAAGCCAATCGGTTTTATCAATGCTGGCTGAAAGCAGATTCGAAAAAGCTTGTTTTTCGATGATTTATAATTTCTAATTAACATTGAAACTATTTGCCAAATCCTCGTCGACAAACAAAATTACACACTTTTAGAGAACTTGATTAGCGATATCAGCAAGCTGCCTATCTTGGCATGCTAAATCACCAATAGCTCGACAATGTGGTTGTTGACGTTTAAAAAACCTGCCTTCTTCGGTATAATTCGGATATTCACATTCACGTACTGCCTCAACTGCTTCATCAGGTGTATAGCTCACAGGTATTTTAACAACCTCCGAAGGACGCATTAATGTATCAACAAGTACACCTAAGCGAATAATAAAAGCACCTCTGCCAGACCCTGATCCTTGTATCGTTCTCTCCTTGAATCCAATAACTTCAGTTTTGCACCGTCCTCTCATAGGACACTCATCACAAAAGATAGCTTCGTTTTTAGCCATATTGTTCTTATACATTTGATTAGAAGATATTGCAAGCACCAGCAAATAAAAAATCTGTTATTAAATTGATTCGGCTCCTCGGGCTGGGCAAATGCATATCTGCAACTATGTGCCGTAAAGTATAAAACTTGGCTAGTTATGCAGTGTGGCTATGCCTCTATAGATATCGGCTTTACTGACGCGGACTTTATTCAAACCGTCCCCGGCGTAGTAGCTGGCATCAGGATCTTTGCCAATTATCCTTGGCAGGGCTGCCCATTCTTTTGATAAGTTGTGCGCATACTGCTCAAGGGTTATCTTGCCGCTCATATAATCATTAAGGCCTCTTCGTTCTAGCAGCGCAACGGCCAGCCTATCTTGCAGGGCTTGATTAAAAATAGCGTCTTTTTTTATGCCTAGCTCATTCATCAGCCCATCAAGTGTCGGACGAATAAATTGATATTTCCCGACTGCGCTGCTGCGGCTGCCCTTCTTCACATAATCACTTTGCCAAGCCAGCACCTCATTAACGGTCATTGCAGTAAAATCGATGGATTTATTGTGCGCATTGCCATAATAAGCGTTATAGTTCCCATTGCTTTCTCCTTTGGCAACTGTATCGAGCAGATTTGCATGGTTTATGTTTTTTGGTCTATTCGTTTCCAGCAGCATAAGTAATAAGATAGCAGCTGCAATAAATATTAACAGCCGTGTAGCTCGCAATGATTTTTTAATATGAAACTTGATAATTATGATGCCTCCCATCGTATATAAAAGTTAGAGGTCCTCAATAATAATCTTTTTCATTTGCATCATGTTAGTAAAAGCATTAGGACGCTTCATTAATTCTCCCATATTTTTCGGCACAATTTGCCAGCTCAGGCCATACTGGTCTTTGCACCATCCGCACTGCTCGGATGCCGGTACTTTTGATAGTTTTTCCCAGTAGTAATCAATTTCTTCTTGGTCTTCGCAGGGTATTGAAAATGATATTGCTTCATTAAATTTGAATTCTGGACCAGCGTTAATAGCTACGAAACGATTGCCGCTTAGTTCAAATTCAATAGTTAGCACTTTGCCGGCCATATCAAGTTGGAAGTCGGCCAAACCTTCTTCGGCACTGTCTGGATAGTAGGCCGTGGATATCACTTTACTATCCGGAAACACCGAGACATAAAAATCAACAGCCTCCTTAGCATTGCCATCAAACCATAAATTAGGTGTAATTTCTTTCGCCATACTACCCCCCCTCGCACTATTAATTAGCCCTCGAGTCTAATTATACAGTAGGATTTAACTCTCCGTAGTGATGGAAGTCAGAATCTTGAGAGGGCTTGGTAGGCCGAGATTAATAATATAAAAGAAAATGGGCTAAATGTAATTAATGCAGAAATAATGAATCCTGCTACCGCCATACCTCTGCCAGACTCTTTCCGTTCTCTGATTTGTGTAAAGCTCACCACTGACAAGACGAGGCCTACGGGCGGTATTAGAAAAGCAAGCACTAAGCTAGGTAAAGCAAGGCTGTTTTGTTTTTTGTTCGAAGGCATAGCTTAATGATAACAAAAATGCCTGAAGCGTCGTTAAGCAAAAGTATCGCGTCTAGTGGATGTGCTTCGCAATTTGTAGATCAATAGCGATGAGCGTGAGCAATCTCTACAAGCTTATGCATAAATAATGAACCTGCTAGTATTTCCAAATTTTCAAGCGGCGATTGAGTTCCAATATGTGCTTGAGTAAGCTTACCTCGATCTTTAAGCTCCAATGTAGATAAATGGTACATATCACGTTTATCAAGTGCAAGAACTTGGCGAACCTGCTCTCCATTTAAGTTGCCTTCAGTCTCAATGCGCTGCGAGGTTTTGGATGAAGTAGAACCAATCGTTACAGCTACTTCACTGTGAGCCAATTCTTCTTCACTTAAGATGTCATTGATCCCGAGAAAACTATCATGGATATGGGAAGCGATAGTGTAAGCATCTGTGTTTTTAATCATAAAAATAAAATAACACGAAACATGATATTTGTAAAAGTCATGGCTCTCCCTAGCGGGCGTACTTCGCAACGTTGGGGATGAAATTATGCCTTTAAGAATTTATCCATTTCCCGCTTAATGTCTGTGTAATGTGGGCTGAACCAGATCATATAGCTTTCGGCTTCGCTTAGGTAGAATTTTGAGCCCTTATTTAGGAAACGTACGACAGTTGACTGACCAACGAAGCAACTGCACTACCACGAAACTTTAGCTGTGGATGTTCTTCATTTACACGTTCACAATAAGCTGCGACCTGTTCAGGTGTCTGTGGTTGCGTGTCTTTTGTCAAACCCATTTCACCATAAACGTCAAAAAGTATGCGTGTTGCGGTAATATCACCAGGACCACGTTCTGCTTCGTCTACTTCTAAGGCTTTATTAACCATAAGACCTAAAAAGAAAGTATGCGCACTCTCAGGTTTGTCTGGACGAGGGTGGTCAAGTAAATCATAGTCAATATCAATACCTGATGCCCTAAATACAGCAACAAAATATCCAGCACGAGCTGGCATGTTAGTGCGATTGCGCAAGAACTTTTTCCAGTTGCGCACGTCACAATGAGCAGCAAAACTTTCTGTTTGTTTAATGCGTCCCTCGGTTATCTGTATAACTTTAGACTTACAGGCACCTATGGCAAGTGATGAAGCGGTGAGCTTTGGCTCGCTTCCAATCCCGATAGTAGCTTCGTTAATAGTAAAGTCCACGTTGTCCCGCAAAAGAGTAAGTATGCTGTCAAAACGTGGTATGAAGAGCCTTTCAGGGTCATCATTTGGGTTTAGTTGCATATGGATAGCCTTATAACGCTCGTCATCACAGCCATCACCTATTGCTGCAAGGTCTAAATCTCGTATAGGTCGCTCAATACCGCTAACAGCTTCTAGTAGTGCGCTACGGGCGCTACCGCCAAATACTGCAACAGACCCATTAATATCTTGTAAGTCCGCAGCTTTAAGTTGCGTAGCTAAAGTGTCAGCAACTTCGGGAAAGGCCTCAGCCTGAAAAGTTGTAATTTCCACAAGGGATAAAATAGCATAGAAGCTCATAATTTGCAAGTAATAACTCCGGGTGTTTTGTAGATTAAGAGTAAGTGCTGTTAAGGGATAGTCCCCCAGCTTCTAGCCTTGTATTTTTGTTGCGGGTAATTCGCCCAACAATTCATAATAGGCTTTAGAATCTTCTGGGAGTTCAAGCTCAGCGGCTGTTGGCATCGTAATGGTTCAATAGCTTGGAATTATTCAGTCTGTTAAGGGACAGTCCCCTAGTCTCCTAGTCTCTAGTCTCCCCTAGTCTCCCTCTAGTCTCTCCCTCAAAGGCTCGTTGTATTCCAATCTCAAATCCTCCTATCCCTAAAAACATTGATAAATAATTCACGCTGCCAGGTCTTCCGGCTCTGGCCTAAAAGGCACCTTAATATGAGATTTGGGCGCTTCCAGCTCTATGGGCACGATACCGTCTATGATTTGGGGTTTGAAGAAGCGCGCGCAGGCACTGCCTCTGGCTTCCAGCCTTTCAGCCATTTGCTCGTCTCAGTCAGGTCGGGTCTTTTGGTCCGGCCGTCAGGATAAACGTCCAAAGCGCCGTTCATGTTGGCGTGGGCTTGGGCGATGTCGTCTTGGGAGTCGAAGCTGCCGCGGCCTATTAGCCAGTCCCGGTTTTTCATGGCCTGCATGGCTTGGGTGCCTAATACTTTAGGGCTGTTTATAGCGAATGTGATTCTTGGTTTTGGCTCTTGCTCGTGCATGACAATTTTATTTTACCCTACTTTCCCCCAAGTGCCATTACCGTAGCCAGTCTGGTCATGGGTAGAACCTACACCGAAGCGACCGTGGCCATTTTCTAGCATTGCGCGAGGCACGAAAACCTCAGCGCCTTCTATTCCGTTTCTTAGCATAAAAACATAATACTATAAAGCTATGTTAATGTCAATGCTTGGCGCCTGGGTAATCCTACCAAGTTGGTACAAGAATTAATGTTTTTTCGCAGTATAACTTCGGTGATTCGAAAAGTTCCGGCGTGGAAAATCTGAAGCAGAAGGAGCGCCATTTCTTCAGCTGTAGCTATAGCATTTTTTTAGAAAGGTCTATTACTTTAGATTCTATCTCCATCCTGACGTTATCCGTAATCAGATAGGATCTGTTCTTGGGGTCGTTAATTTTCCAATGTATGTATTTGGGAGACTCTATCAGCCATTTTGGTGTATACCTTTTTGCAGCCATGTTAACTATAAGATCGAAATCGTTCAGGCAATCTTTAGATACTTGCTCTTGGATGTATCCACTCATATCGTAACCATTGTCCATCATTACCTTCAGGGCAAGCGCTCCTCCCTTTCGCTCTGACCTTTGTCTTAGCGTTTCCCCAATATTTTTTACACGGGTACCAGCAGCATGGGCAGTGTGCTTTTTGTTTATAGTATTAAAAATCGCTTTGGCAATTTGGCTTCTAGCGATATTGTTTCGACATACAAACAAGACTTTCATCTTGGAATCTATTATAATCAGTATAACTATCTAGAGCTAGCCAATAATTCGTTCCAAGCGGAACGAATCTGCTCTTTAGTCATTTCGCTGAATATTGATAAACTATTTGTTATTTCACTCCCGGGTTCGCCGAACCTTCGGTTCGTTCCGACCCGGAAAAGAAAAAAGTCTGCCTAGGACCTAAGATTCAGAACAGGCTTTCGGCTCAACATATCGGTCATGGACTAATTGAACTATTCGGCAAAATGCGAATGGTCGTTCAGTGTCCAAAGTCGCCATGTAAAATCTTCTTCAAAAGCATCTCTATAATTCAGAACGGTAATAGCCGTGTTCTCTACGAAGACTCGCTCCTGAAAACGCTTCATCATTGTACCTGTCAGGTCATCGCCGAGTAGAACGCGTGCGACGAGGGCTCGTAAAAAATAGCCATGAGTAACTACAGCTAGCGTCGATTCTGGGCGCTCTTGTAAGAATGCCAGGGCTTTATCGACTCGTGCTATCGTATCGTCATAATTTTCCCCATCACTAATGCGTAAACGAGGGGAATATAAGCTTTTCTCCCATGCTCGCCACACTTTGTTGGCTTCATCATCTGTCCATGGCTTACCATCTATTTCACTTGGCTTAATTCGCTCAACAAAGAGATCAGAAAATATAACATCTTTTCCAGCCTTATTTGCAATACGCTCTGCCGTTTCTTTGGCTCTCCGTATTGGGCTGGCGATAAGTAATTCAAATTCAATAGCCGATAATCTTTTTGCTATATTTTCTGCTTGGTTTATCCCTATTTCGCTCAAAGGAGAATCGACGGATTGAAATACAGGCGATGCATTATCGATACTTTGCCCGTGACGCACAAAATATACGGTTTTTTTCAGCTTTGAATCCATCACTGCAGTATAACAAAAATCCACTAGCATGAAGGCTTAGTTGATTTAAGTTCAAATATATGCTCTTGGCTCCCGGGGTCGGATAGCGGACTTCGTCCTTCTCCGCTCCGGCATGCTCGAAGCAAGCTTCTGCGCGTGTCCTCGCTCCACCGCCCCGACAACTTACGAAGGAAAAGGAATAGAGCTCTGCTATTTTTTGATTCGAAATTTTAGGTGAGTAACTAGTGGGGAATCTATAACTCTAATTTTCTCTAATTTCGTATCCCCAAGATTTTCCAGTAAGCGAGTACCGCCCTCCAGTAATACCGGTACCATATGAATTTGCAGTTCATCTAAAAGGTTAGCTCTTATAAACTGTTGAATTGTATTCGCGCCGCCGGCTATTGAGATATCTTTATTTCCAGCCGCAGCTTTAGCTTGCGACAATGCACTTTCTATACCGTCAGTGACGAAGGTAAATGAGGTTCCACCCTTTTTATTAACTTTCTCTCGCGCATGCTTTGTTAGCACAAATACGGGAACATGGAATGGAGGGTTATCACCCCACCATCCATCTGCCTTGGGATCATTTTCCCATGAACCTTCTCCGCCGCTAAACATCCGTCGGCCCATTATGACGGCTCCGGTATTAGACACCGACTCCTCCATAACATTACCATCCGGGCCAGTCTCGCCTCCGGGCTTGCCATGCGGTTTGCGCCAAGCGGCCAGTCTGACTATCCACTCATGGAGCTGTTCACCGCCTCGCCCCAGCGGTTCCTTAAGAGTTGGCTTTGGCCCAGCAATAAATCCATCGAGTGACATTGATATATCAGCAAAAACTTTTCCCATTGACTCAAATAATTATACTCTCGGAGGGAGAAAAGAAATAGAGCACAAAAAAAGCACTTCATTCAAAGTGCTTACGCCTGGCTCTCGCTAGTGGACGTACTTCGCAACTCTAAAATCAAGGGGCTTCAAATATCGGACCTTGAGCTCTTTCTACAAATTCATTAACTAATTCTGGATGTTGATCTTGACGAATTGAGAATATTCTACTTGCCTCCACGGCTGTCATATCGGGAAGCACGGACGTCGCAATAACAAAAGGAGTTCCAGTAAGAATATCTCTTGCCCTATCAAAAACTAAGGTGTTTTCCCCAGGGTCTAAAGCATACTTGCTTACGCTTCCAATTTTAGAGCCCATATCAATTTTTAATGCAGCTAATCCAGCAATGGCGGTATCTCTAGTTATAGAGCTATCAGATGGATCCAAGCCGGCGAAGAATCGGGCCCACTCTTCAGATTCTTGTGTAGTATATTCAGTAATCTTTTTTGGCCTCTCATTTTGTCCTCTAAGATTAAATTCGCCCGCTTGTAGTGGTACGAATAAGCCATGTGTCGAAGACCAATCAAAGGCAATTGTGTCTTCAAGAACCTTGGGACCAGAATGTAGAAAATTAGTGGCTACTTTACCTAGGGTCTTAAGCCCATTTCCGCACTCAACACCTTGTTCGGTGCTAAATCTAACAATTTGAAATAATTCTAAAACCCCTTCAGGGAGTAATTCGACAAATGCCTCATTTCCTTGGGCAACGCGTCTTAATTTCGCAGCATCAAAAGTCTCGGACATAAACCAAATAATATCACAATATATGGTAATTGTAAAGTTTGGCTCCCGGAGTCGGACTCGAACCGACAACCTTGGCGTTAACAGCGCCCTGCTCCACCATTGAGCTACCCGGGAATATCTAGTATTTATACGAAGAACAATTATATAGTTTCTGACTGTTATTTGTAAACTTCCTAGGCATTTAACTTATATGTAAAAATCAATATTTATGCTTAAATGAAGTCACTAAAAAATCAAGGAGGTATTATGAAAATAAATCAAAAAGTCAAGATAGTTCCGATAATAATAGTAGTACTATTGCTTGTCGCGGCAGCATTGTATGCCTATATGCAAAACGATGCAACAGACCAGGCAAGCAATTATACCGAGTCAAACAATGCCAACGACCAGCCGGTAAAAGTTGACGAAGGAAATAGCGAAAATGTCAGCAATGTGGAAACGATCAAGCTGCAAGCGGTTGGCGATTACGAAGGTGATGGAGTCGCAACCAGAAGTTTTGAAAACGGAAGATTCAAACACTCGGTAGAGGCTAACATCGGCGAGCCTGCAAAAGGTAAATTTTATGAAGGCTGGATTGTAAAATCGGGCGGCATTGTATCCACTGGCAAGTTAGCAAAAGCGTCCGATAGAAAATATACGTTAAATTTCACCAGCGATAAAGATATGCTCGAGTACAATAAAGTGGTTATAACAGAGGAAACAGAAGCAAGCGGACTGGATAACAATCCGGAAGCTCACGTACTGGAAGGCAGTTTTTAACTAAATAACTTACCTTAAGTTCCGGTGTATGTCGCGATTTTGATCGCGTTTTTTTAAAAGTTCGCGTTTATCGTATTGTTTTCTACCTTTTCCGGGAGCAATTTTTACTTTTATAAATTTCCCACCTGTCAAAATTTCTACCGGCACTATAGTTTTGCCTTGTTTTTTGGCTTCTTCCAAAGCGTCTATTTCTTTTTTCTTGACTAGCAGTTTGCGCTCTCTGGTTTGTTCGGTTTCTTCGAGCTTAAAGCCCTGCGAGCTGGTAATGGTCGCGTTGGTCAGCCAGACTTCCCCGTTTCTAATATTTACATAAGCGCCGCGCAGATGGCCGTGGCCCAGTCTCAGTGACTTGGTTTCCCGCCCGTTTAAAACAACTCCGGCAACTATCTCACTGCCGAGCTCGTAATCATACCGTGCCCGTTTGTTTTGAATTTTCTTGGTGGTTGGTTGCTTCTTCTTAGCCATAACAGTTAATAAGTATGCGCTATATTGATTTATTTTACAATCTATGCCATAGT
>JAHWKM010000022.1 GCA_019347895.1 Candidatus Parcubacteria bacterium
TCTGGCTACTTTGCTGGCTTTTTGTCCAATGGCCACATATATATTGATCACACCGGTTTTTTGCCGGTACTGGTTGATCATAGTGTCAATGGTAATTGCAGTCTTGCCGGTTTGGCGGTCACCGATAATAAGTTCACGCTGGCCGCGGCCGATAGGTATCATGGTGTCGATAGCGGCGATACCGGTCATTAGCGGTTCATGCACGCTTTTGCGGTCTAGCACTCCTGGTGCTGGATGCTCAATGGCGCCTCTGTTTTTAGAATTTATCGGTCCTTTGCCATCCAGCGGCCGGCCAAGCGGGTCAACCACTCGGCCAATCAATTCCTTGCCCACAGGCACATCTAAGCTCCGGCCGGTCAATTTGACTTTCGCGCCGGCCTTAACGGTTAGATCGGAGTCCAGTAAAACGGCGCCGATTTCGGTTTCGCTCAAGTTTAGGGCAAACGCCGATACGCCCTGGCCGTCGGAACCTTCAATTTCCAAAACTTCATTGAAGCCAGCTTCCCGCAAGCCGTAAATCCAGGCAATGCCATCGCCAACCCTGGTGACAATGCCGACATCATTCACGTCAGGGCTACTTTTTAGTTCGCTAATGGCTGATCTGATATCGGCAGATAATTCTTTAATATTTACTTCACTCATTACTGCTCCCTTCGGTCACGAGAAATTAGAAATTTGAAATTAGAAACTCGAAACAAATTCGAGACGTTTTTGGTTTGTAATTTTCGTGCTTGTTTCGGATTTCGTGCTTCGTGCTTCATATTTTCCTTTGCTTCATGCGGTTAATGTCCTGAGTTTATTAAGTTTAGCTCGAATCGTCAGGTCTAGGCTGGCGCCGGGCAGCGACAATGAGATGCCGCCGATAACATCGGGGTTTAGTTCATTATGAATAACTACTTGCTTGACGGTCGGATATCGCTTCTTGACTAGGCTTTCAATTTCGCTGATTTGCTCGGAACTTAATGGAAAGGCGCTGGTAGCTGTCAGCTCGATGATAGCACTTTGATCACACCTGATATCAGTCACGTCGCGGAGCAGGGAATTGAGCTCGCTGGTTTTGCCGCTGTCAATTAAATAAGCGGCTACCTCGTGCGCGACCGGCTGGCCGGTTTGCATGCGCCGCGCTATTTCTGAAGCCAATTTTCTTCGTTCAAATTTCACGCCTGGCTCCTAAGAGCGTCTTTGATCAAATTAGCGTCTTTCTTGGCGTCAAGCTTTTCCCGGCTGACAGCCTCGGTAGCTTCGATCACCAGATCTACCGTCTCTCGCTCCAATGACCGGCGGGCCCGCTCGGTTTCCTCGTTTATCTTTTTCTTGGCCTCGCTCAGAATGTTTTCAGCCTTAGTAACCGCTGAATCTTCGGCTTCGCGAATGATGCTTTCAGCCTGTTCCCGCGTTTGGGCAAGCAGCTTATCGGCATCGGCGCGGGCTTTTTTGTGTGCTTCATCGATTTCGCGATCGAGCTCTTCGCTTCTGGCCTTAGCTTCCTGGCTCAGTTTTACGCCTTCTTCGATCGTCTCTCGACGCTTTTCCAACATGTCGACAACTTTGCCAAACACGAAGCGTTTTAAAATATAAAAAACCAGCAGAAAGGTAACAAGCTGGATCAAAAACGCTTTGACGTCAAAGCCAAGCGCGGCAAAGCCCGAAGCTTCCTCAGTATTTTCCGCTGCAAAATTATGTATCACTGTATTTATCATTATTTAGCTCCGCTTAAGATTTTCATACATGAGTGTAGTTTGGCGATTCTTCCCAGAAACGTAAATGAGCCGTATTTAACATACGGTGAGTGCGTATCCCAGGAAAATCGTTCAAAATATGCCATGTATGTGAATCTTCTTAGCCTAGCAAGAAGAAAGCTCCTATCGCGGCAATCCCAAAGAACTCAGCCATACCGACGAATATAAACAACTTGGCCAGGAACTTATCTGCCTCAGGATTGCGGCTAACCGCGTTCATATAAGCCGCTCCCATTAAACCTAATGCTACGGCCGGACCGAGTCCGCCAACGCCTATCGCAATCGCCTGGGCGATTACGCCTGTGTCTACTGCTTGTGCTAGTATTTCCATTTTAACTCCTTTTCTTTATGAAACTTTTGCGCCATACCTAGCAGAACAAACTCTATTAATTGCTCATGCATAAACATAAAGCGAAAGCTCCGGGTTATTACTTATTTTTACATACTTTATCATCTTTGGACAGGCTCCACTTGTTCGTTGCCGTGGCCGGCCATTGTCGCCGACAAATAAGCCGCCACTAAGACCACGAATATGAAAGCCTGCAGGGCACCGACGAAAATCTCAAACAAGGTAAACGGCAAGGCTGCAACGGACGCGACCGAGCCGCCCAAATAGGCGGAAACGGCTATCAAAATTTCGCCGATGGCGATGTTCAAGAAAAGCCGCAGGCCAAGGCTGATAAGCCGGGTAAATTCGGTAAAAATTTCGAATGCGCCGATCAGATAGTTAAAAGGGTTATAGACCTTAAGGGGGAAGTAGTGCTTGATATGATTCTTCGGGCCTTGCTCGCGCAGCGCCAGGACTTGAACTAAAATCATGCCGAAAAGCGCCATCGCAAATGTCGCGTTCAAATCAGCCGTAAAAGCTCTGAGGATCGGATGGCCTCCGTACTCAAATGTCGGCCCGGTGCCGGGCAAAAGCCCTAGCCAGTTGTTAAACATAATAAAGAAAAACAGGGCAGCAAAAATCGGCGTGTAGCGGACAGCCAGCCTGCGGTTGCCGAGCGTGTTTTCCAGCATGCCGACGATAAATTCTACGCCAGCCTCAACCATTCCGGCGAAGCCTTTTGACCCGGCTAATTTCATTTTTCGGTAGGCTGTTGCTAAAACAAAAATTATAAATATCGCGGCTATCCAGCCATACACCATGGAGTTGGTAATAGGAAAGCCGGCAATTTCAAACAGCGTATCCGGCGCGATGGCAATGTGCGGACCTTCTTCCGCGGCTTCAGCGGCAGCAAAAAAGAGGCTCACTGTGAGCCCCTTTTGCTAAGCTTGAGAACAAAGCCGCGGATGGCCACCACGCCGAGTACCATACCGATCGCAAAACCGCCGAGGGCGAAACCTTTGCCACTGCCGGTCCGTTGGGAATCAATGTAAAGACCGATGAAAAGCGGACCGAGCATTACGCCGAATAGGCGCCAGCTCAAATCCAGCAGGTTTACAAAAAAAGCGCGCTTCGCAGCGCTAGCCTTATCCAAATCCTCATTGGTCGTCTTGAAGGCGGCCATAGTAATCATCTCCTCTTATTTTATCACCTGCCAAAGAGTCCGGGCAAGAGTTAATTAGTAAAATCAAAGGCTCGCTTAAGCCGCTCGCTAAATGTCAGCGTCTCGGCACCGGAGCAGGCGGCCGGATCCGGCTTTGTATTATACTCATGAGCATCCGAAGGAATCTGATTGTATCTCTCGTCTATTCCTGTTCCGTCTCCATAATCTATCAATAAGCTGTCGCCGCTCTCAATAACTTTATTGGCAATAGACGTTACTGGCTGGCGGTTCAGAAAAAAGGTTAGCTTTTTGCCGTCACCGTCCGCGAACACCCCGTCATCCGTCGTGACAGCCTTATTTGTCAAACCGTAGCCCAGATTAGCAAAGAAATGCCCCCAGGTAACACCATCTGCATGGACGTGCACCACATGATTTTCAGGCTGATGCATATGTACTCGATGCCTGGGATTATTTTGCGCTTCCGCCGAACAGCTTTGGACTTCCTCGTAGAAGGTAAAATTATCAAACTTATCCTGCTGACCGTTTATATAAAGAGCAAAGTTAGCATGATAATGCGTGCCGTGGTCTTCCTGCAAAGACGCGCGCGCTCCGGCAAAAATCAAAAACCCCAGGACAATCCCAAGCACCGTAAAAAAAGCTACCCGCTTCTTATTCAAATCCTTCAACCACATTACTTTAATATTGTAACAAACTTATTCTTTACTAAGATTATCCTCAATCACCAGTTGGAGTTCTAAATTCACCTGCCGACACCCTGCCTAACGCTGCAGCACTGTCATTAACGCCACCTTCACGCCTTACTCTTTCATGGAGTATAACAATTCTTCCCCCCACACCCATAAGTAGTCTACGAGACCCATTTCCTAGACCTAGATCACACAACGAGCTCTCACCATTTCTCTCGACTCTTTCGGCTCCTGTTTCTGGCATTATAGTTTTTTCCCGTTTTCCATTAGTAAAATTAATATATCAATATCTAAATATTAGATAAGTAAGAAATCCTACTGAAGTACTTTTACATATAGGTGTCGCATTATATTCAGTACCACTTTATTGTCCGGCCGGACAGTTTTTTGGTACTGTTTTAATAAAGTTATAGATATAATTTAAACTATTTTTAGCTGGTCGGCTTCATAGACAAATACATATTTTTGCAGATTATAATTTTTTATTTCCGCTGCAAGATAATCTTTGCAATCATAGCTAGACACCCAAACGCTTTGTTGGATTTTATTAAAATATAGTTCTTTAAGCAGTGTCCGAAGATGCCGTCTCTTATGCCGCTCGTCCTCCGGTATATCGAACACGACCATAAGCTTTGCGCTATTGCTCAACTTTTTTGGCTCGTATAATTGAAACTTTTTCCGGCCTTTGCTTGTCAGCCGGGGAAAGCCTTGGTCGTCAAGCTCAATTAGCTTGCTTTTTATTGCTTTATAGTACGAATTCTTGAGCGACTGTCTTTTTTTGGCAGAAATTTTTTCTAAATCGTTAAAGAATAAGCCGGGTTTAAACGATAATTTCACATTGGCCTCAGATAAAGGAACCGCCAATCCCTTAAGAATATAAACTAATGCTGAATCCGGCAATTTAGACATAAAATAAATAGTACCACTATTTTGTCCGGCCGGACAGATTTTTGGTACTGTTTTTTTATATTTTGTTTTGTTGGTTTAGTCTTTAGGATAGGATGTTTGAAGATTTCAGCACAAAAGAATCAGTCGTGGTTGTCTACACCGGCGATGGCAAGGGCAAAACTAGTGCTTCCATAGGTTTGTTGGCAAGAGCCCTAGGGAACCGCTGGAATGTGGCTTTTATCCAGTTCATCAAATATTGGGGCGTCGGCGAGCATGTTTTTATCCGGGATATTATGCCGATTTATAAAGACCAGCTGTATTTTTATAAAGGCGGCAAAGGATTTTACGAAGCAGGCGAGATAAGCGCCAAGAATATCACGGACGACCAGCATAAAGAAGCCGCCGAGGAAACCTATAATGAGGCGCTCTTGTCAGCAACCAGCGGTAAATACAATCTAGTGATCTGCGACGAGATAAACAATGCCGTCCACGACGGTCTGATCGATAAATCATACCTGCTTCGTTTGATAGAAGAGCGCTCACCCAAAACCAGTCTGTGCTTTACCGGCCGTAATTTCCCGAAAGAATTAATAGACAAGACCGATATAGCAACCGACATGAAGAAGCTAAAACATCATTTCGACGACAAATTTTTAGCAAATCCGGGAATTGATTTTTAGAGATTCAAATCTTTGGCAGCGATCGGCATGGTAGGCTAGATAGTATGAAAAACAAGCCGATTTTATATTTAATGCTGGGATATCCGGGAGCTGGGAAAACTACTGTGGCCGAAAAAATCGCTAAATTTACCGGAGCGGTTCATCTTAATTCTGATTGGTTTCGGCTGCATATGTTCAAAAAGCCTACATTTTCTCAGGAAGAACACGACAGTTTGTACGGCAACTTGGATTATTTGTGCGAGCTTATTCTCACCACCGGCAAAAGCGTAATTTATGATGCTAACCTAAACCGCTATATTCACAGACAGGAAAAATATGACATAGCCAAGCGGGTCGGCGCAAAGGTCAGATTGATCTATATCAATACTGACCTGGAAACAGCTAAGCACAGGGCTACAGTAGAAGCCGAAAAAAATCCCCAGCACCGGCCCTACGGCAATTTAGCCCCTGCAAATTTTGACAGGTTAGCCAGTGAAATAGAGCTTCCCAAACCAAGCGAACCGACGACGGTGGTCAGCGAAGAGCAATTTGACGATGAAAAGTTGCTAAAACAGCTAAAGATATCCGATGATTAAATCCTAAGCCTACTGTTTTAGCATGGCTTTTAATTCTTTAATCCATTTAAAAAATAACAAATTGTCTTTTAGCGAGAAGTGGCTGAGCGTTCGCTGCCAACGGCCCATATAGCGCAATTTCGCTTGAAGAGGCAGCATAGAAAAACGGGATTCGGCTAAATTCTCGATTTGCCTTACGAACTTGATTTTACTATGGGTCTTGAGGTGGTAGGCCAGGTCTGTGTCTTCGTGATAGTCATTATTCAGGCATAGTTCCGAGCGTGCACGCTGCCAGGCAGTCCGCCTTATCGCCATATTCGAGCCGAACAAAACATTATTTTTAAGGATAAGCCGGCTATAGCCAAAGTAGACGATTAAATGAGCTAGCTTTGCAGCGCTTGGCAGCGGGCGGTTATAAAATCGGCTTGGACCGCTTATAGCGGAAATAGCCTCGTCTTTGAAAGCGTTTTTCACCCTTAAAACCCAGTCCTCAGCTAAAATAGAGTCTGCATCGATCCGGCCGATTATATCGGATCGAGCGGCGTTAAAACCTCTATTGCGGGCGAAGACTATACCTTGGTGTTCTTCGCTTAGGACTTTAACGAATTTATACGATTTGGCTATTTCCAGCGATTTGTCGGTTGAATTATTATTTACGACTATAACCTCATCGGCCATAACCCTTTGCGCGGCCACAGAATCCAGGCAGGCGCGAAGGTAGTTTTCTTCGTTGTAAACTGGTATGATAATTGAAACTGTTAACGCTTTTGGTTTTGCGATCACTAGCAGCATTTTAGCAAATAATGAGAAAAAACCGAAAAGAATCAACCCGGCAAAAACCTGATATATATCAAACATATTTTGTAATTTTTTTGCGTTGGCTGGGGCTAGAGCCGACAAAAAACCCCTGGCTTAGGAAAATTCTGCTGGGTTTTTTATTTTTTGCCGTCTTAGTTTTGGGCGGCATGTATGGTATCGCCCAATGGTACATTTCAAAACATGCTGATGAAAAACTGGTTTACGGCGCGACATTCATCAAACCCTATGCCGAAAGCTTTGGCCTAAACCCCAAAGAGGTGCTGGACGCTGCCCTAAACGACCTGGGACTTAAAAGAATCAGGTTTGTCAGCTACTGGAACACCCATGAAGAGCAGCAGGGCATACATGATTTTTCCGAGCTGGACTGGCAGTTTGCTATGGCCCAAGAAGCCGGCGCCGATGTTACTTTAGCTTTGGGGCTGCGCCAGCCTCGCTGGCCTGAATGTCACGCGCCACAGTGGGCCATGCAATTACCTAAAGAGCAGTGGTCAAAACATCTAAATCAATATATCAAGGCAGTGGTGGAACGATACAAAGACCATCCCAGCTTGGTGAGCTACCAGCTGGAAAACGAATATTTTTTGACTGTATTTGGCGAATGCCCGGACCATAGTAAAGAACGCCTGATAAATGAATTCAACCTCGTAAAAAGCCTGGATCCGGACAAACCGCTGACAGTCACGCGCAGTAACAACGCCGTACCCAGCTGGCCGATAAACGAGCCGCTTTCCGATATAAACGGCGCGTCTATTTACAAGCGCGTTTGGGACGCCACAATTACTAAGCGCTACTTTGAATATCCTGTACCGGCGTGGTTTTACGCCTTTTTGGGCGGCGGGGCCGAACTGACAACCGGCAGGAATACCTTTATTCACGAGCTCCAGGCTGAAGCTTGGATGCCGCCCAACAAAATAATATACAACCCTGATACAATTCCTGAGCAAGACAAATCACTCAGCCCCGACATGCTGGCCGACCGCCTAAAGTACGCCGAAGCCACAGGATATAAAACCATAGATATATGGGGAGTAGAATGGTGGTACTGGCGTAAAACCCTCGGCGACCCCAGCCTCTGGGAGACCGCCAAATCTGAACTGCAAAGAGTTAAAAGCCAGCAAAATTAAACATCAAGACTTTGCGGCTTTAAGTCCGGACTAAGCAGTTTAATCAAGCAACCTGCTACTACGGAAGGAGAGAACTGCTCATAGTCATGAGTAGACCCTTCTCCGCCAAAATTAATACGTCCATTTAACATTCCTCTGAGATCACATGGCGACACCCATCTAACCCCGGCTTTTTCCAGCATCGGCGCAAGTCGTGCTTCCGGGAACATTTCATCCTGTACATAGGATACAACAATAAGTTCGCCGACTTTATCAATGATTTCTTGATAATTTATTCTTTCATTTATCATGCTGCGTACTTCCCGCACAGACCGAAGAGGATTTCTCGCCAACGACTTAAAGCTAGCTATAGCTGTCACGCCTCTAGGGTCTGGAAATTCCACCGGACGATTCTTATTAGACTCAGATTTGATCATGCCAAACCAGTCTTTCGCCAAAGAGCCAAATGTCTCGTCTTCAATAGTGCCAGCTGGTGCCAGCATAAATATGTGCGAATCTTTAAATAATTCGGGCTCCAGATGAATCATCTTGGCCATTACCAGAGAAGCCATGCTATGCGGGGCAAAATGAATTGTCTCGCCGTTTTTCCTAGCGTCTTTAATAACTGCTAAATAATTATAAGCCTGAGCTGCCATTGG
>JAHWKM010000023.1 GCA_019347895.1 Candidatus Parcubacteria bacterium
AGAAGGGTGATAGCGTGGTCGTCATATCCGGTAAATACAAGGGTCAAAGCGGAGTCATAGAGGCTACGCATCCTAAAGACAACAAAGCAACGGTGACGGGCCTTAATATTGTTAAAAAAGCCGTCAAGCCTGACAAAACGCATCCCAGGGGCGGAATTATTGAAATTACCAAGCCTATGTGGGTTAGCAAGCTGGCGGTTATCGAGCCAACACACAAAAAGCCTAGCCGTATCGGCTACAAGGTAGATAAGGACGGCCAGAAAGTCCGTGTTTACAAAAAAACCGGTAAAGAGATAAAGGAGACTAATTAATGGCTAATTCCATATCTGCGCCTCGCCTAAAACAAGATTATACAAAGTCTATTGCTCCTGATTTGCAAAAAGAATTGAAATTAGAGAATTATTATCAGGTTCCCAAATTAGAAAAAATAATAATAAGCGTTGGTTTGGGCAAGCAAAAGGACGATAAAAAAATGTTTGATGTAGTTGAGAATACGCTTACGAAAATCACCGGCCAAAGACCTATAACGACCTACGCTAAGCAAAGCATTGCCAGCTTTAAGCTGCGAGAGGGTAGCAAAATCGGAATGAAAGCAACTTTGCGGGGTGATCGTATGTATGAATTTTTGGACAGGCTTATCAATATTGTCTTGCCTAGGCTGCGCGATTTCCATGGTGTTAGCCGCAAAGCTTTTGACGCTCAGGGCAACTATAATATAGGCTTTCAGGACCAGTCAATCTTTCCGGAACTCAGCTATGAAGAAACTTCTAGTCCGCATGGTATGCAGGTAACTATAGTAACCGATAATTCTGAGATAGAACACTCTTACGCTTTATTAACTAAATTGGGAATGCCCTTCGAGAAGGAGAAAAAGATATGAGACGTATGTCGTATAACGTATATCGTATATCGGAAAAGTTTAACAACATCTTGTATGTTTGCTTAATACTTAATACTAAATACTTAATACTGAAACCGGAGGTTTCTCGTGGCTAAAAAATCAATTGTGGCACGTGATGCCAAGCGCCAAAAAATGATAAAAAAATATGAGGCAAAACGGGCCGAATTAAAACGGATGGGTGATTATGAAGGCCTGCATTTGCTGCCGCGTAATTCTTCGCCGACACGCTGGAAAAACCGTTGCAGCGAGACAGGACGCCCCCGCGCATATATGCGGGTATTCGGATTATCTAGAATTTCATTTAGAGAACACGCCTCTAAGGGAGAGATTCCCGGCGTAACGAAGGCAAGCTGGTAGATTATGAAAAGAAAGTTTAAGGTTCAAAGATTAAGGTTAGGAATGAAGAAGCTTTTAGCTTTTCGCTTTTATCTTTTATCTAAAAAACTGGAGGTTTTTTAATGGTATCAACAGATCCAATTTCAGATATGCTTACAAGAATCCGCAATGCTATCGCCGTAAACAAAAGCACGGTTAGCTTGCCGTATTCTAAAATAAAATACTCCGTGGCCGAACTGCTTGCAAAAAATAAATTTATAGATTCTGTTAAAGTTGAAGGCGAAGGCATCGAGAGATCGATTCAAATAAAGATCAATGACGATAACTCCAACTCCGCTATAACTGAAATAAGCCGCATAAGCCGGCCTGGCCGGCGGGTATATGCTCGAGCCGGCGATATACCGGTTGTCAAAAGCGGCCGCGGGATTGTTATCGTGTCTACATCAAGAGGACTTATGAGCGGTGATGCAGCAAAAAAAGCCCAGGTCGGCGGCGAATTAATCTGCAGGGTATATTAAGATGAGTATAAAGTATAAAGTAGAAAGTATAAGGGGAACTTTGAACAACAGCGCAGCTGTTGGCTTAATACATACTACTTACTACATACTACTGAAACCGGAGGTTTCATCGTGAGTAGGGTAGGCAAATTACCGGTTAAACTCCCTTCGGGCGTAAATGTCGAAATTGGCAGCGACGCTATCGTGGTTAGCGGCTCCAAAGGCACGCTCAGCCAAACTCTTTTGCCGGGCGTTAAAATTACTCAAGAAAATAACCAAATAATTGTAACCCGCGACAACGAAGAACAGATATACCGCTCCAACCACGGGCTTATGCGTTCGCTTATTGATAACATGATAGTAGGCGTAAGCAGCGGTTTTGAGAAGAAACTTGAAATCAACGGAGTCGGATTCAGGGTAGCCTTAGCGGGCAGCAATCTCAAAATGCAGCTTGGTTTGTCGCATGAAGTGGTTTATAAAATTCCTGAAGGCATCAAGGCTGACGTAGCGCAAAATACTATTGCGATATCCGGTTTCGACAAGCAAAAGGTCGGCCAAGTAGCCGCTGAAATACGTTCGCTTAAAAAACCGGAGCCTTATAAAGGCAAGGGCATAATGTATGCCGGCGAGCGAATTATCCGCAAAAGCGGCAAATCCGGAAAGGACAAATAAATGAGTATAAAGTCTGTTGGCGAAATACTAAATACTAAATACGAAATACTGAAACCGGAGGTTTCTTTATGAGTAGATTGTCTTCAAAAGGTTCCAATATAATTAGACGCCAAAATCGGGTAAGAGCGGTCGTCAGGGGCGATAAAGAACGCCCTAGACTATCAGTCAACATAAGCAACAAGCATATTTCCGCTCAGATCATTGACGACTCCGCCCATAAAACCATAGCTGCCGCCTCAACTTCCGGCCAAAAGCAGGCTAAAGGCACTCTGAGTGAAAAATCGGCTTTGCTGGGACAGGAAATTGCTAAAAAAGCCAAGGCTAAAAAAGTTAACCGGGTAGCATTTGACAGAGGTTCAAAATTATACCATGGACGAATAAAAGCTTTGGCCGATGCGGCTAGAGAGGAAGGACTGAAATTCTAATGGCAGACCATAACATACGTACCGGCAGACCGAACGCTCCGATGAGTTTCGAAGAAAAACAGTATGACGAAAGAGTGCTGCACGTAGACAGAGTGGCCCGCGTAGTCAAGGGTGGCCGGCGTTTTCGATTTAGAGCCTTAGTTGCTGTCGGAGACCGCAAGGGCCGGATTGGCGTCGCTTCTGCTAAAGGCGCCGATGTTACGGCAGCTGTATCCAAGGCCACCGATACCGCGAAAAAGCATTTTATAAGTGTAAAGCTATACAACGGCACGATTCCTCATGAAGTCCAAGCAAAAGTTGGCGGCGCTAACATTTTATTGAAACCCGCTAGCCCCGGCACAGGCTTGATAGCCGGCGGCGTGGTTCGAATTTTGCTGGAAGTCGGCGGTGTCAGCAATGCGCTGTCCAAATCCCTGGGTTCTTCAAACAAAGTTAACCTGGCCTATGCTACGCTTGATGCGCTGCAAACGCTGCAAACATCCGATAAGTGGGTGACGCGGCAGACTAAGTCTGCGGCTGAAAGTCGAAAGCCGAAGGTTGAAAGTAAAGCAAAGGCCTCTGAGACAAAGGCCGAAAGCCAAGAGTCAACTAAAAAAGCAAAGCCTGATAAGAAGGTAGAAAAAATCGCACCGAAAAAGGGAGCAAAAAAACCTAAGGATGAAGCAAGCAGATGAATCCCGTTAGAAATTACGTAAATTTAGTTACTGCAATAACTTTTAAGGATATTATTGGTGGAAGGAGATTTCTAACGGGATGAAGTTCAATGATTTGAAATTAACTAGCCATAAAAAGCCGACTCGCAAAGGCCGCGGAATTTCCGCTGGCGAAGGCAAGACTGCCGGCCGGGGCACTAAAGGTCAAGGTGCGCGCAAGTCTGGCGGTGTCCGGCCAGGTTTTGAAGGCGGCCAAATGCCGCTTTATATGCGCATACCCAAACTTCGCGGTTTTAAATCGCATCGGCCAAAAGTAGAAAATGTTTATACCGGCCAGCTAGATAATTTAAGTAAAACTACCATTGATACTAACACGCTGCATGAAGCCGGCTTGATACAAAGCCCGTTCGTTAAAGTCAAACTTATCTCGAAAGGCGACGTTAAGAAAAAATTAACTGTAAAATTACAGGTTGCCAGTGCCGGAGCCGTGAACCGTCTTCAAAAAGCCGGCGGAACATTCCAAAAAGTAGAACAACTCAAAAGACCGGCCAAAGTAAAAAAGAAAGACTAGATGCCTAGCGGTGCCCAGACCAACCGATTGGAACGGGATAAGAACATTACGCGGTTTGTACACCGTTTATTTTTTAACGCCATGCTGCGCGACAAGAAGAACCTGGCTATTGCCATGCTGCATTTTCCATCATTTTTTCTATTCAACGCCTATATTCCGCTGCAGGTCGCATACATTTTGCAAGCTATTTTTCAGCGCCAATTCGATGCATACTATTTTAATATATACATGATAGCCGGGGCAGCTTTAGTCGGCGGAGCATTTATGTATATAGCTAACCAAGCCGATAGCCGGATGGGCATCAACGGCGCTGCTTATCTGCAGAAGCAGGCATTTTCGAATTTTTTGCATAAGGACTATGATTTTTACTCCAGCCAATATGTCGGCTCATTAGGTACGCAAGTTTCAAATTTAAGAGACGCGTTTTTGCAGTATGTTCACGAATTCAAATTCGTCATCGAAAAAAATACTACCATTGTAGTTTCAATACTGATTGTTTTAGCCTACAAGTCGCTGGTTTTATTTGGGGCATCCTTAATTATTATTTCAATAATTTTAAGCTATACATATTATGCTAACAAAAAAAGAATGGAGCTGCGCCGGGCCAGCAGCGAGGCCAGCAATGATTTAGCGGGGATTGAAGCCGACGCCATAAGCCACGGCGCGGCGGTAAAAAGCTTCGCGGCCGAGGACTTTGAAATAAACTATTCACAAAAGGTTTCAAGAGTGTGGCAAAAAGCCCAGCTTAAAACCTGGTTTAGCCTCGAGCCGTCAAATACGATACGGGTGTTACTAAGCCAGGCTACAATAGTACTGCTTTTGATAATTACCGCTATCCTGCACGAAAATAATACGATTTCCATAGCTATTGTGGTGCTTGTCCAAATATATATGTTCAGACTTATTAACGTCTCGCTGGATCTGGCTGAGATAATCAAGCAATACGAGCACATAATGGGTTTAGCCTACAAGCCCGCCCAGACTATGCAGATAAAGCAGACAATTATTGATCCTGACTCTCCCAAACATTTGCCTGAGACTCCAAAAATTGTAAGTTTCCAGAACGTAACATATAACTATAACGATAACTCTAACGAAAATGCGGTCGGTAACTTCGATCTCAATTTAAACAGCGGCGAAAAGGTAGGCTTAATAGGATATTCCGGCGCCGGGAAAACCACGATTACAAAATTAATTTTGCGCTTTATGGATGTTCAGAAAGGCTCGATAAAAATCGATAGCATAGATATTAGAGAAGTGCCGCAATATGAACTGCGCCAGAAAATTTCCTACGTGCCCCAGGAGCCATTACTGTTTCACCGTTCGATCCGGGAAAATATAGCCTATGGACGACCTGAAGCCACCGATAAGGAAATCGAAAAGGCTGCCAAGCTGGCATACGTTGACGAGTTTGTCTCCCGCCTCCCCGGCAAATATGAGACTCTTGTAGGCGAGCGAGGGGTCAAATTGTCTGGCGGACAGCGGCAGCGCGTAGTCATTGCCCGGGCTATTTTGAAAGACGCGCCGATTTTAGTGCTGGATGAAGCTACCAGTTCACTGGACAGCCAAAGCGAGAAATATATCCAGGATGCGCTCTGGAAACTTATGAAAGAGCGCACGGCACTAGTTATCGCTCATCGCTTGAGTACCATCCAGCGCATGGAAAAAATCGTGGTCATGGATAAGGGCAAAATCGTCCAGATTGGTACGCATAAAAAACTGCTGAAACAAAAAGGCATTTACGGGGAGCTATGGAGGCACCAAAGCGGCGGCTATATAGGTAACGACGACGAAGAATCGTAAAGTGAAAATTTTGGGAACTGCTACCTCGATAATGTATACTGTTAGCTAACGCATGAATCCCGTAACAGATATTTGGAGGAAAAGTTTGTATTTAAATTGTTTTACTTGTTTTGACCGGGAGGAATTATAACGGGATGAACTGGAAGTTAATTTGGAAGTCACTTTTTGACGAAGAGATGCGCCGCAAAATCCTTATTGTTATGGGAATTTTGCTGGTTTATCGGATTTTAGCTCATATACCAATTCCGCTGAGCGACGCTGGCACGCTGCGTCAAATCCTTCAAACGCTTCTTACCTCTAGTGATACGCCGCAGTTCTTAAATTTTCTAAACGTCCTTTCGGGCAATGCTCTGGCTAACTTTTCTATCATGCTTGTCGGCCTGATTCCATACATTAATGCCAGCATCATCATGCAGCTTTTGACTCGCGCCATACCGAAACTTGAGGTTTTAAACAAAGAAGGCGAATTTGGCCGCAAAAAAATAAACCAGATCACGCGTATGCTGACCTTGCCTCTAGCCATCATTCAGTCTATCGGTATGATCTACTTGGTTCGACAGCAAGCCTCGCAAATAGCCGGTCTGGGAGATATTACTGCTAATACTTCTCTTATGCAGTGGGTACTTATGATTTGTGCCTTAACCGGCGGTTCTATGATACTTATGTGGCTGGGCGAGTTAATTACCGAGCAAAACATCGGCAATGGCATATCTTTACTTATTACCGTAGGTATTGTCAGCAGTTTCCCTTCAGTTGTCTCAGGGCTGGTAAGTGGTATTTTCGCCGGGGGTGATAAGTGGCGGCTATTTGATTTCGAGCTGCCCATAAATTTCGCTGGTCTGAAGCTTTTTGGTATTCTCACCCTTCTGTCTATCTTCATGATCGTAGTGGTGGTCAGATTGAATGAAGCAGCAAGGCGCCTGACGGTTAATTATGCCAAAAGAGTACAAGGCAACCGGACTTACGGCGGAGTTACCACAGTTTTACCCGTCAAGCTGATCGGTGCCGGGGTAGTTCCCATAATCTTTGCGGTAGCTTTCTTAAGCGTGCCAAGTTTTATCGGTCAAATCTTAACTTCAAATTCTTCTCCACGGCTGCAAGAACTTGGCGCCAACATGGTCAATTGGTTTCAGCAGCCCACATCCGACACCTTCATTGCCGGCGATTGGCACTCGTATATATATCCCGTTGCCTATTTCCTGCTGGTTTTTCTATTTACTTTCTTCTATACGAATATCACTTTCAATGCCAAAGACATTGCCGAAAACTTGCAAAAACAAGGCGGATTTATTGCCGATATTCGTTCCGGTATCCAGACCGAAAAATATTTAACCAAGGTGGTTAACCGTCTAACCTTATTTGGAGGTATAGCCATAGGACTCATAGCAGTGCTGCCAATAATGGCCGAGGTCATACTAAAATATTCAGGACTTGGAATAGCCGGGACTAGCGTGCTTATTTTGGTTGCCGTATCTCTCGATACGCTGCGAAAGGTTGAATCCCAGGCCTTGATGATCACCTATAGCCAGTACGATGGCACTGACTTTTTCCAGGCGCCGGACGCCGAAGAAGAAATGAAAAAGCGAAAATTCGGCCGTTTCGTACCATTCAAAGACTTCAAGCCCTTCCGCAAAAAAGACAAATAATTATTCTTCTGGCGAAGAATTAAGCCAATGTTCTTGCGACCAAGAACCAAGCCGATACTTTTGTTTCGCCAAAAGTATCCAAAATCGATTGGGCGTCGATCCGTCTTGACTGTCTCATTGTCAAAGAGCACAATGCTCGGCAAACTCACCCCGCCTTAATTAATTCAATAGAGGGCGGGGCTTAAACACTGCCTCGCGAAAATTGTGCTTTTGACACTCGCCAATCAGGACAGCTCTCTATGCCCAAACCCTAGTAAACAGAATTGCCATTATTTATTATTTGAGAAAATCTGAGATTTTCTCATCCGCTTTTAGCCAGCATTGATAAAACCGATTGGCTTGAATCAGGCTGCTTGGAATGGCTTAGGCAAAAGCTAGTCCTGTT
>JAHWKM010000024.1 GCA_019347895.1 Candidatus Parcubacteria bacterium
GAGCTATCCGGCGGTTTTATAACCGGACATTATTCATCACTAACCGCCCAAGCAAAGAAATTGGCGAAGAGCTAATAATAGAACTTTCCCAATCCGGCTACATAAACGGCAACAATTTCAGTACAGAAACCACCCGTACCATTTCCCTGCTGGTAAATGAACACTTGCAGCTGTTTGTGAATCTTCGGAAAGCTCATGTTCCCATCAAAAAAGCCACGGACTGGGTATTGGCGGTTCTGGCTGTCAAAACCGAAAACTTGCTCAATCCCCACGCCTACCACAATGCCGCTATTAACTTTACTTACTATCATTTTCAGCAAATTCTCAAAGCAGAAGACGTTACGAGAAGCCGGCAAGAAGCCGAAATATATGAGATCGCCCTTTTTATAGCCGTCCACCAGGCGCTGCTAAAATCGGATATGGATGTAGTCCGAGCGGACATTTTAAACCAAAATAATGTAACGGGGGAAGACATACACTTCTTTATCAAGTGGAACCGGCAAATAGAGGAAATTTACATATCCAGCCTGACGCAGCGTTTGAAGCGAACAATTGTCAAAAATGTCGCGCCCTTTAGAATTCTTAAAAGTTTAATAGAGGACACCCCCGAGCTAGCCATCCAAAGCCTGCCCGACAGAGAACAATTTTTAACCGTTTATCGTAAACAGATCAATATAGAATATAAGCAAACCAGCAAACGTCTCAACAGCGGTATCGTAAAGGGTATTATCTTTATCTTAATTACCAAAACCTTAATAGGGTTGGCTATTGAAATACCGTTTGAGCTGTTGATTTACGGCGATATTATCATTCTGCCTTTAATAATAAGCTTGTTGTTCCCGCCGATTTATATGGCCAGTATACGACTGGGGCTTAAGATGCCCTCCACGGCTAATGCCCGTTCTACAGAATACTCCATTGACAAGTTATTTTATAGCGATAGCGCTCCAAAACTGCAGGCCAGTCATCAGAACCGAACATATTCGCCACTAGCTAAATTTACTTACACAATATTGTTTTTCTTGCCGCTGGGTATCTCCGTTTGGATTCTCAACAGTTTCGGCTTTAATCCGCTTCAAATGTTTATTTTCTTTGTGTTCTTCTCGACCGCCACTTTCTTGGGCTTCCGACTGCGCGGCATGATCCGGGAACTCAAGATGAGTACGCGGCACAACAGCCTGCTGTCAATACTGGTTGATTTCTTTTATCTGCCCTTTATATTACTCGGCCAGTGGCTGTCGGGTAAATACGCCAGAATAGACCTGGTCGGGAAATTCCTGGATATTGTAATTGAAATGCCGCTGAAAACTGTGCTTCGCCTCATCCGCCAGTGGATAAATTTCCTCCGAGAAAAACACGACGAAATTTACTGATTTATCGCAAATGTTATAATATTCATCCTGCGGCTCTGTAGCTCAGTTGGTAGAGCAGAGGCTTGAAGAGCCTTGTGTCCACAGTTCGAGTCTGTGCGGAGCCACCAATAAAATACCCCGGCCTTGGTTGGGGTATTTTATTTCGTCAGGTTTTTGAATCCTTCGAATAGGTCGGCGGGTATGATGAAGGCGGTTTTTTGCGATGCTTCAGAAGAAATTTTTTCCAGCGTGCCGAGTGTTCGCAAATTCATAGAGCCAACTGAAGTCGCCAATATTTTGCCGGCTTCGGCCAATTTCTTAGCGGCTTCAAATTCTCCTTGCGCAGTAATAATCACCGCCCGGCGCTCGCGTTCAGCCTCAGCCTGGGCAGCCATGGCCCGCTTCATATCCTGCGGCAATTCAATATTTTGGATTTTTATAGTATCCACGCTAATTCCCCATTTGTCAGTAAACTTATCGACAATATCCTTAATGTCTTTGCTGAGCTGCTCGCGTTCAGTTAGCAAGGTATCCAGATCAACTTCTCCTACTACGTCACGCATGGTAGCTTGGGCATAGGTCAGGGTGGCCTTTCTATAGTCCTGTATATCCAGCGTAGCTCTGTCAGCATCCTTGACCTGATAATAAACTACCGCATCCACGTGAACCGTTACGTTATCTTTTGTAATGACTTCCTGGCGGGGAATATCTACGGTTAAAATTCGAAGGTCAACTTTGATCATTCGCTGAATTCCAGGGAAAATCCAGGTCAATCCCGGGCTCCGCGTACTGGTATGTTTTCCTAAAGTCAGTACAACGCCCCGCTCATATTGATCGACTACCCGAAGGCCGAGAGCCAACAAGACTATGAGAGCAATAATAAAAAATTCCATAAATTCTCCTTGTTATGGTTTTAGTATAGCAAAAACAGATCAATAATTCTTAAAGATACCTTGCGACCAACCAATGATTTTATAAAAAAGCTTAGTATCCATGACGTAGATGTCAAAAACTCCATATGGCAGAGAATTTTTCAAATTTTGGCTGCTTATATTCTTTTTTCTGTATGTTTTAAAAAACTGATTTAGAGGGATGCCGGATAGTTCCGACCAGTATTGCTCAGCTTTTTTATAGTCTAAGTGCGGATGAATATGGATATATCCCCTAAATTTTGCTTCCGGCACTATGCAAACTTGCCTAAAAAATGCCATCATTATTTTTATCATTTCAGGATCACCGTTTGAAAAACGTACAAGCCTCTGCGTCTTACCGCCTTCCGCCCAGTACAACATAACTCCAATTAACTTTAACGCATGAATATCAATATTTTTTACAGAGTTCTTTGCTTCATTAATAACCGCGTTACGTTTTGCAAGTTCATTTTCTAACCTAGACGCTCGTCTTTTTTCAATTGTTTCAGACGAATGGCTATTACTTTTTAACCTTACTTGCTTATCGAATGAAATTTCTACACTCCGAACCCATAAACTTACACTGCTTTTTGCAACTTCTAGTTCTCGGCTAATGTATTTTATAGAATGTCCAGCTTTTCTCAGTTCAACAGCTTTCAGTTTTTCATTTTTCTTCATAAAAAACCCTTATATTTATACTTCGTAGTATATACTATAAGGGTTCTATTTTTGAATAATGATGGTGGGTTCTACAGGACTCGAACCTGTGACCCCTTGTGTGTAAAACAAGTGCTCTAGCCAACTGAGCTAAGAACCCACGAGATATTATTCTATCATATAAGGTGTTAATTGTAGTACAATTGTTATCTGTTAGGGCGAGTGGCGGAATTGGTAGACGCGCAGGCTTGAGGGGCCTGTGGGAGCAATCCTGTGGAGGTTCAAGTCCTCTCTCGCCCACCAAAGCGAAACATACAACCATAAGTGGGCAGCTCGCGGATATGTTGACGCACTGCGGTCGGAAAATAGTGAGAGCAATATAAAAATCCTCTCTGTTTATCCAGGTGGAATGAAAACTCATTTACACGACGAAGCGCTGCCCGCTGATTTTGATAATTTTATGGAGCCGGTTTACGCAGCCCGAATAGTTATAAATAACTTGAAGCGAGATAATCCAGAAACAGAACTCGTCATTAAGCGACCGAAAGTACAGGTATGAAAATCATTATTGCAGGCGATCACTATGCTGTTGATTTAATGGAAAGTATCCAATCAGTTCTGACAGCAAAGGGTATAAAATTTGAGAATCTTGGTACCAAGAGCAAGGACATAAAAATAACACTCCAAGAAATTATTCCAGCAGTCGTAAAATGTGTCCAAAATGGTTCGGCTGACTTTGGTATTTTAGCCTGCGGAACCGGCGTAGGAGTTGAAATTGGAGCAAATAGGTTCAAAGCAATTAGAGCTTCTTTATGCAGGGACGCGGAGCAGGCAAAAAATGCTAGGGTATACGATAACGCAAACATACTTTGCCTTGGCTCATGGTATGAAGATAGCTTTGAGGAAATAGTAGACTCTTTTCTCAAATATGAATTTGACGGTAACGAGCGGAGGACTAGTATGTTGAGGGACTTTGACAGGCTAACCGAACTTTAGGCCAGTCTCTTTGTTTTCTTTGGCTCAGACAAGACTACAAAAATCGGCGATCGTCGAAAAAATGTTACACTTTTTCATTCCTCGCTTTTCTTAGGCTGAAAAATTATAAGGCCTTTATCTCGTTCCAGAGGTCTTCGTCTATATCTAAGTATCCGTTTTTTAGATTAGTTTCTTTGGTTTCTGTGGCACGATCACCGGGAATTGTAATCTTTTTACTATCAGGCAGAGTTGATGTTTTATGAATTTCATCTAGAAATTTCTGGTTTGCTGTTTTGAAATCTTTTACGCCAACAGTGAAATTAGGATCAAGAACCAATAGCGTAGCCCCTCTTGTCCTGGCATAGTATGGCTCACTGAAGTCGCCTTTACCCATATTCATATCGACGAAAGAGCCGCCCATAATTTCAATGAATAGGCCTAAAGCAAAACCTTTATAATCTCCCATTGGTAAAGCTGAATAAGCATCGTCTGGGCTAACGGCAAAATTACCATTTTTATCGTAGTAACTATTTTTTGGTAAATCATGTCCAAATCTTTTTGCAAGTCTTACTTCACCCCATGCTCTCTTTGAAGTTGCCATATCAGCGAGAACCGGATTTTTTGCCGAAGGTATTCCGATGCCAACCGGATTTGTCCCGACAACCGGATCTTTCCCGCCAGGAGGGGCGACCATTGGCGGCCCGCCAGTATTGATAACAAAGCCGACCATATCATGCTCGGCTACATACTGGGCAATGATTGCCGGCCTTAACCATGATTTCATATTGCGAATATAAGCAATCGCAACTCCTTGCTGCTTGGCTTTTTCAATAAGTATATTCGCTGCCTTGCGTCCGACTATCGCCCCAAAGGCCTCATGCGCTTCGATGTACAAAGCACTCTCGCTTTCCTTGATGATCTCCATATCTGGTCTTTTCTCGGAAAGCTTTGGAGCTATTGCAATAAAAGCTGCCAAGCCATGGCTTTGCTTACCCTGTAGTTCACCCTCAAGATAATCATTTGCCAATGCTTCTGCATCAGTTTTAGATATCGATCCCTTTGACAAAATAATATCAACTAATGTTTTACGAATTTCTTTAATTTGCAATCTCATACTTGTATTCCAGTATACCTAATCTTGTTCTGGAATACCGCTGATTCGCCCTAACGCAAAACATGAAGAGACTACAAAAAATCGGCGATCGTCGAAAAAATGTTACACTTTTATTTCAGCAATAATCTAAGAATATGTGAACTCAGGTCCTCTCTCGCCCACCAAAAATTGTTATTAGCCGGTAGCTCCAAAAATTGCCGGTCCTCCAATTGCTTCTCTCACAAATTGATGGCTGTCAACCTGTAATTCATCTACTCCGCCTCTAGCTTCAACTTCAGTTGATAAACCTATTGTGCCCACTGCTTCGGTCCTTGGAATATTCTTAATGAATGGATTAGGCGCAATACCATTAATGAACGGATCATGTCCATCAAGATTAGGCTCTAGTTGTCTAGGTACTTCTGTTACATGGCTTGTGGTCATTTTAGCTACCGTCTATTTTTATTATTTAATGTGAGGTTGTTAACCACTAATAAATATATGCCTTTAGCTGTAGTCTCTCAATAAAAACAAGGTTTTTCTGTTGGTATTGCGCAAAAAGGTAGTAAAAATTACCTGGAATGATATAAATAAACGCTTATGCTAATAAAAAATCAAAATTTGGTGCCGCAGAGAAGACTCGAACTTCCACGGGGTTGCCCCCACTACGACCTGAACGTAGCGTGTATACCAATTTCACCACTGCGGCAATTTAATTTTTAAACTTATGTACGAGGCATGTAATCATACAGGTGTTCCAGGGAATATTCGGTTCTGAGGATCGGCTTAAGATCCTCAACAGCCACATCCATTTTGACGCCCGGATTCATCGTGCCGTACGGGTCAAAAACCGCTTTGAGTTTACCAAACAATTCATAGGCTTCGCTGCCAAACATTTTTTCCAGGTAAGGGCCTCTTAGCCGGCCGTCATTATGCTGCCCGGAGAGGCTCCCGCCAAACTCCAGTACCATCGTATAATAATCATCCATCAGCCTGAAAACCTTTTGCCGGTCGCCAAGCATGCTCAAATCCAAAAACGGCTGAACATGAAAATTAGCGTTTCCGCCGTGGCCCCAAACTGCCACCGGCAATTTGTGCTTGTTGAATAATTCGTAAACCGCCTTTAGGAAGTTAGTTATCTGGTCAATCGGTACCACCCCGTCTTCAATAATCGGCAAGGCCCGTTTGCCGCCGACGGAGTGGGCGATAAGCGTGGCGGCCGAATGGCGGATTTTCCATAGCTCGTCTTTGGCCACCGGGTCAGTTTCCAGGCGGCACTGGGCGCCGGCTTTTTCTATAATCTTCTCGGCTTTTTTTGCCAGTTTGGCCTGAATCCGGTCCGAGGGGTCGTCAAATTCTACCAGCATAGCTAGCTTTGGCAGGGGTGATTTAACAACGTTTTTCAGCTGGTTAGGGTTAATCTTGGATACATAATCCAGCAGATTTTTATCAACTACTTCGATAGAGCTGGGCGGTTTAGGCAATTTGCGCAAATTATGAATTGCTTCTTCGGCTTCATGGAGATCATTGAAAAAAGCGGCAATCAAGGTTGTTTTAGGATTATAGGGTTCGCTAAGCATAGTCACCTCACTGATAATGCCAAGCGTACCCTGGGAACCGGCAATCAGCGGAGTTAGGTCAAACGACCCGTCTTTTTTCTTGACGGCCGGCAGATTATAACCCGAGGTATTTTTGGTAACGTCTCTATTTAAAGAGTCGATAAGATCGCCGTTTTCCTCAATCAGCGCGTCTATTGAGCGGTAAATCTCTCCCTCAAACGTGGAAAGCCCCATCTTTTTGTTAAGTTCACGCCTGCTTAACCGCCTGGTTTCTATGACTTCGCCGTTGGCTAAAACAAACCTCAGGCTTTTTATAAAATTCAGCGTCGAGCCGTATTTTATAGACTTTTCACCGCCTTTGTTGTTAGCTACGGCGCCTCCTATGGTGGAATAATTAATGGAAGACGGATAAGGCGGCAAAAACCGTCCGTGAGTATTTAGCGCTTGCTGCAATTTCGCGTAATTTACCCCCGGCTCAACCGTAACTACGCCGGACTTAGAGTCCAGTTCCAAAATCCGATTCATATGCGCCGGAAACACCAGCATAATTCCCTGCCCCAGCGCCGCGCCCGTTAAATCTGATCCCAA
>JAHWKM010000025.1 GCA_019347895.1 Candidatus Parcubacteria bacterium
AGCGGCTATGGCGGCATACTGAGCAGGCAGTGATGCGTTGCCCATTATCTGGCTTAGGACTTTATTGGCGGCGCTAGCAATTTCCCCGGGAGCAATTATGTAGCCGATCCGCCAGCCGGTTAAGGCTTGGCTTTTAGAAAAACCGCCAAGAATTATTAAGTTTAAAAATCCACATTTTGCCGGCGGGGCATAGTTTTCACTGAAAACTAGTTTGCTGTAGATATCGTCGGATAAAACAACGATATTGGCGGGGTTCAATAAACCGGCCAATTCTTCCAGGCGCTGCTTGGAATAGATTGTCCCGGTCGGGTTATTGGGCGAACATAGAATGACGGCCTTAGTCTTAGCGGTTATTTTTTGCTTTATCGCTTCTATATTCAGATCAAAGTTTCTATCCAGCTCGACCTCTATCGGTATGCCGCCAGCCAGCTTTATTTGATAGCTGTAGCTTGTCCAGCCGGGAATAGGCACTAATACTTCGTCACCTGGGTTTATGACCGAGAGAAGACTGGCATAAATAGCCGGTTTAAGCCCGGCCGTCACTACTACATTGTCAAGCTCTAGTTCCAAGAGGCCGTAAAAATTTTTTGCTGCCTCGGCGATAGCTAGTTTTAACATAGGCAAGCCTGAGGCGGGCGTGTACTTATTCTCGTCCAATTTGGTAGCCACGTAATCGCTTATATACTCAGGAGTTTTGCATGGTAATTCGCCGGCCGTTAAGTTATAGACGGGCTTACCTTGTTCGGCCATTTGCTTTACCCTGGCATTTAGCGCCAGTGTGGCACTTTCCTCGAGCATATCTATTCGAGCCGCAGTTGGTATGTCTTTCATTAAGCTTTATTATACAGGTAAGGGACTTCTTAAAAACAGAATTTTATTATATAATCTAATTATATAGGAGGCAAATTATGACGGATCGCAAGCTTACTAATGCTGAAGCAACGAAAATACGCCAGGAAGTAGCCAGACAAGTAAAAGCTGAGCAAAGATCAAAAGCCAGAAAGGTAGTTACTACAGGCGCAAAGTCGCAGTGGCAAGGTTTTGCCGATTTTATGCGTACTCAAGGTGTGGTTGCCCTAGCTATCGGCTTAGTTCTTGGTGTACAGATAAAAGCATTGGTAGATCAAATTATCGCCAGTTTTATTGAACCGATTTTAGGAGTAGTTCTTCCGGGGGAGGGTGACTTAGATAAGAAAATTTTCGTACTTAGCGTTTTTGGAGAGAAGGCGGAGTTTGAATACGGAGCTTTTATATCGGTGTTTATTAGCTTCATTACAGTGGCGCTGCTAGTTTACTTCGGCGTGAAGGCTTTGCGGCTGGACAAAATGACTAAGAAAGATTAAGAGCCGATGCCGCTTAACGAAGAAGACTGGAAAGCCAAACTAACACCAGAGCAGTACCGCATATTAAGACAAAAAGGTACGGAAGCGCCATTCAGCGGGAAACTTTTAAGCGAGAAGCGGCCAGGCTTGTTCAAATGCGCGGCTTGCGGAGCTGAGTTATTTTCCAGCGAACACAAATTTGAATCGGGTAGCGGCTGGCCTAGTTTTTATGACATCGGCAAATCCGATGCCGTTAAACTCAAAGACGATAATTCGCACGGTCTGATGCGGGTAGAGGCTGTTTGCAGAAACTGCGGCAGCCACCTAGGCCATGTTTTTGACGACGGTCCGGCTGATAAAACAGGCAAACGCTATTGTATAAATTCTGTTTGCCTGGAGTTTGATCCTAAAGATCAGTCAAAATAAGTTAAGATAAATAGTAATGGACGACTTAAATAACAATGGCCGCAAGAGCACGAGATTTCGCTTCAGGCCGCCGGGACAGGGCCCTTCCGCCGCCAACCCTAAACAGGTCAAGCAACCGACGCAAAACCCAAAACGCCCCGAGCCGCTACTTCAAGATGGCTTCAGGGATCTCTACAACCCGTCGAAAAAACCGGTTCCGCCTAAAAAGTCTAAAACAAAGCTTACGGTTAAAAAATTTTTGGCAATCTTTTTGGTAATTTTTGCCCTGGCCGCTGCCGGCGGCTACTTTTTGATTAAGGATGATTCGCCAACCGCACCTCCAGCAAATGAAAATATGCAAAAACAACCGGCTGCAAAGCCAGCAGCTGCTGATAAAATTCGCTTGATCGCTGGCGGCGATATGCTGCCGCACGAAACGGTTAACTTAAGGGCTAAAACTAACGGTTCTTATGACTACACCCAGTTTTTTGATCAAATAAGCCCAACGTTTAGCTCAGCTGATATTGCTTTTTGCAATCAGGAATCGCCTAGCGCGCCAAGCTTGCCGGTCACAGCTTATCCGGGCTTTAACGCGCCCGAAGAATTTGCTGGCGACCTATCAAAAGTCGGTTGTAATGTAATAGGATTAGCCAACAATCATCTTTACGATAAAGGCCAAGCCGGCATTGACGGCACGCGCATTGTTTGGGATAAGATAAAGCCTTTGGCGGTAGCCGGTGCAAACCGCAGCCAAGCAGAACAAAATAAAGTCTCGTATTTTGAAGTTAAAGGCGTGAAGTTCGCTTTCGCGGCTTACACCGAAACTTCAAACCGCCGCCCGGCTGAAAGATTTAGTTTAAATATACTTGACGAGCAACTGGTTAAGTCGCAGCTGGGCGAGGCGGATAAGAAAGCTGACGTGGTGCTGGTAAGCGTTCATTGGGGGAGCGAGTACAAGCCAAGTGCTAACACCGGACAGGAACGCTGGGCCAAAATATTTGCCGATAACGGCGCCGATGTAGTTTTGGGCAGCGGCCCGCACGTACTGCAGCCGGTTAAAAAAATACCCCAATCCGGCGGCGGAGAGACTATTGTTTTTTACAGCCTTGGCAACCTGCTGAGCACCCAGCTGGATATAGAAAGCCTGATAGGCGGCCTGGCTGTTTTGGATATTGATGCCGCGTCAAAGAAAATTGAAAATCTCGGGTTCTTCCCGACTTATATGCACTATGAATGGTCGCCGGCTGAAAAAGCCCGCCAAGACTTGCTAGCTCGAAAAAACCTTAAAATCTACCCGCTTGAGCAATCAGCCGAGCCTCTCGCTAAATCACAACACAGCTCAACTGTTCAAGAGCAAACCAAACGCATTAGGGATTTACTCAATCAATTCACTGCAGTTAAAATATTAAAACTCTCCGACTTTTAAAGCTCGAAAAACTCTTCCATTGTTTGGCCGGTTTCATGGAGCTTTGCGGCCAGTTCTCTGCCTACATATCTAAAATGCCATGGTTCATACTGGTAGCCGGTGACGTTCTCTTTGCCTTGCTTGTAGCGCAGAGTAAAGCCGTATTCATGGGCGTTTTGAGCCAGCCACTTTCCCTCCGGAGTTTCGCCGAAGCAGACTTCCAGGTAGCATTTTCTATCAATCCGGGATATATCAAAGGCCAATCCGGTTTGGTGTTCGCTGGTTCCCGGACGGGCGCTGTACTTATCGGCCGCAGCTTGTCCGTCGCGGGCAACGTAGCCGTTATAATAAACTGCCTGCAGATCAGCCGATCTATAACCGCTGGCGAACATTAGTTGATAGCCGGCCGTCTGGGCAGCGGCGAACATAGCTTCTATGCTTTTAGCCACGCCGCTTTTTATTTTTTGTTCCTCGGCGCTGTCGGAAGGATCGCGGCGAACATCCGGCGTTGTTAATTCGGCAGGCACATAATCGGTCGGGACTGGCCGCTGCTTGTTGACAATCACCCACAAGCTGGCCGGATCAGTAAGTGAATATTGCGATTTGTCGAACGCCGGCGGACTTTTATCTCCTGAGTCTTGCTTCGCTTTATCTTGGCTGAAATCAGGGGCGTTTACTTTCTGTCCGCTAAGAAAAAAATAAATGGTACCGGCTAAAAACAAAATAGCTACAATCAATAAAAGCTTTTTCACCTTAAAATAATAACACTTCAATCTAAGCTATAATATTGTGCATGATAAGAGCCTTGTTGATGAATCCCGTTAAAAATTTTCAAAAATTTAATTTTGTTTTTTATGTCCGAGTAAGAATTGTTTTAAAATATTTAAAAAGATCAAAGAAATTTCTAACGGAATGAAAATTAACAAAGAGGCTGTGCCCAGCAAACTACTTTGGATTGATTTGGAGATGACGGGACTGGATTCGGAAAAAGACGTTATCTTAGAAGTGGCCGCCGAAGTAACCGACTTTGATTTTAAAACCTTAGCCTCTTACGAAGCGATTATAAAGCATAAAAACCGGTCGCTAAAAAAAATGAACGACTGGTCTAGGATACAGCACGCCGCCAGCGGTTTAACGGAGCGGATAAAAAAAGAGGGCAGAGACGAGCAAGAGGTAGTTCACGAGCTGGTCGGATTTATAAAAGCTGAGTTTGGCAACGAACCGGCAATATTAGCCGGCAACTCCATCCATAACGACCGCAAATTTATCACCCGCTGGTGGCCTGAAGTGGAAGACCGCTTGCATTACCGCATGCTGGACGTAACCAGTTTTAAAATTCTTATGCAGGCTAAATATGGTGTTAGTTTTGCCAAAAAAGACGCTCACCGCGCCTTCGACGATATCCAAGCCTCCATCGCCGAACTGCAGTTTTACTTTGAAAAATTGAAGCGCTAGATTATTTTTTATATTAAAACCCTAGGAGGAGCGTATCTGTAATAAGCGTCCGTTACATTTAACAATTGAGCTCTCGAGCAGTATTGACAAATTCTATAGAGTATGATATATATAAATAAATAATGTCTATAGAAAATGAGCCTAAAAGAAACCCTGTATTTATCGCTCAACCAGACGGAAGCCTTGTTGGAATAAACGATCTTATAGAGCAGCGTCGCAATAATCATGAAGCCGAAATGGATGCTTCTGTACTGCAGGCAGGAGATGTTCTTGCCGCACGCTTTGATGATGAAGATTCACCCTCGGGTTTTATATATGAAGTTGAGGAAACTGTATGGCATGATCTCGGTATTTCTAACTATAGTAAGCCAGAACGCAGTCTTAGCGGAAGAATTAACTCCGCGTCTTTACCCTCAGAGATTAACGGTACGGAGAAAGTAATATTTACAGGCAGCACGTACGGAGGATCAATAATCAGTCCAGGACGAATTGCTACTGGAATGTACCCAGAATTTTCCTTAAAAGAGAAAGGTAGTCTAACATTTCCGCCAATTAATTATTTTGAAGTTTTTCGAGCAGATGAACGAGGCTCTCTGCAAGAGATAGAGCCACAACAACTAGTTGCCGAAACTTCCGCAAAAAATGAAAAACATACTAAGCGTGTTGCCGAAATGGATCAAGTGATTGAAGCTTTTGGATTCGACCGCAACTTACGTAACCTAGGCGGCCAAACATATTCAAATGAACGCTATGAAGCCGTTTTCGATAGTCGTGGCGTGGTTGGTTTGGCGATCCTAGACAAGAAAACAAAGGTATGGATGAAATACCAATATAGTGAGGGGAGGACTTTGCAAGTTGGCTTCGCAAAACTATCAGACATCGAAGAGGCTTATGGGCTTGACGGTAGATTCTCTAGCGCAGTCGATCCTATTCATAGAGCAGGTGTAGCTATCTCGACACATACTATGTCGCCACGTTATGGGCTTGACGTGGTTAATTATAAGATGAATAAAAAAGAAGCTGCAGATCTTAACCTTGCCGGCAAAGATGCATTTCCAAGTCTTAACATACGTGTTTGGTCTGACGGTTCCCATGATATTCACGATGACAGCTACAAAACTTCAGACGAAGAAAGAATCGAAAATAATAAGAAAATTGAGGAAGTCTTAGAGTCGCATGCGGCTATGAATGGTTCAGCTAG
>JAHWKM010000026.1 GCA_019347895.1 Candidatus Parcubacteria bacterium
AGCAAGGGAGCGGGCAACAGCCCCTCGGAGGATGAGATAATTAATACCCTTAAAAAGGAACAGAAAAAACGAGCTGAGGCCGCGGAGCTTTATTTAAAAGTTAATGACGAAGCACGAACCCGCCAAGAATTGTACGAAAAAGAAGTGATAGCCAAATACTTGCCGGAAACGATGGATGAGGCGCAGCTACGAAGTTTGGTCGATCAAGAAATTAATAAAATCGGCGGATTGGATAATAAAAACATAGGCCGAGTGATAGGCGCCGTAAAACAAGCTTGCGGCCCTGCCGCTGACGGCTCTCTTATAGCTAAGATCGTCAAGGAAAGGCTGTAGCCGCGTGTATTTGCTAATGGGCCAGCCTGGTTCAGGCAAGGGCACACAGGGTGAAATGCTGGCCCATAAGCTAGGCTACGATTACTTTTCTACCGGCCAGTACCTGAGAAACTATATGACAGAGAAACGAAAACAGGAAATCTTAGTGGGTAAACTGATAGACGACTCTGAGATGATCGAGATAATAAAAACTTTTTTAAGCCAAACCAAAGATCAAAACAGGACTATACTAGACGGTTTTCCAAGAACTCTCAGGCAAGCAAACTGGCTGATGAATAATCAGAAAAAGCTCAAAATAAAAATAGAAGGGATAATATTTTTGGATGTCGGAGAGGAAGCGCTTATTAAACGCTTGCTGGCACGGGCTAGGCCAGACGATACCCTGCAAGCTATAAAACAGCGTTTTAGGGAGTACACCGCCTCCACAGCACCTGTTATTGAGTATTTTAGGAAGCAAAAAATTAAGGTTTACGCTATTGACGGCGATAAAAGCATGGAGCAAGTGCAGCAAGACATCTCAGAACAAATCGGCTTGGCAAACCGGGAGTAGCAATTGTATACAAAGATAAAAACAACACATGAAATCCAGTCAATGCGAAAGGGTGGCTCTATCTGTTCAACCGTACTCGGCTTGCTTTGCAGGATGGCCCAGCCGGGAATGACCACCAAGGAGCTGGCGAAAATAGCCGAAGCTGAAATAAATAAATCAGGAGCCAGCGCTTCATTTTTGGACTATAACGGATTTCCGGACGTGGTTTGCATATCGGTAAATGATGAGGTAGTCCACGGTGTCCCAAATGACAAAAAGGTTTTACAGCCGGGCGATATTATAAGCTTTGACCTAGGTATAACCTACGGGGGTATGATAGTTGACAGTGCTAAATCGATTATTGTCGGCCAGGGAAACAAGCAAAAACAGCTCCTGTTAAAAATTACCGAAGAGTCATTATCATCAGGCTTAAAGCAAATCAAGCATAACTGCCGGGTTGGCGATATTTCAGCAGCCATAGAGAAAGTATTAAGTAAGCATGGGTACGGCAATGTCAGAGATTTGGTGGGCCACGGGGTGGGCCATAATGTTCATGAGGAACCGAATATCCCCAACTTTGGAAGAAAAGGAAGCGGACCCCAGCTGAAAAGCGGCATGACAATAGCCATAGAGCCAATGGCCACGCTGGGAGGCCATAGCGTGTTTATTGATAAAGATGGATGGGCCGTGAAAACTAAAGACGGTTCAGTTTCCGCCCACTTTGAGCACACGGTTTTAATTACTAATGACGGGTATGAGGTCTTGACCTCAGTTTAGGCTGCTTGCGGCTAAGGCTATTTAAGCGGTATACTTTGTAGCATGCGAGAATCTTCTCCTTCGTATTTTGTCGGTCTAGACATCGGTACCTCGAAAGTGCGTTGCGCTGTCGGAAGCCTTGATAGTGCTAGCGACGAACCTGAAATATCTGTAATTGGTTACGGGTCGGCTGAAAATACCGGGATCCGTAAAGGTGTAATTGTGCAGCTTGACGATGTTGCCGCCGCCCTGCATGCTGCTATAACCGAGGCGGAGAGAATTTCCGGGATAAGAATAGAAAATGCCACCGTTAACGTCAACGGGTCCCATGTAGCAGGATTTGATTCAAAGGGTGTTATCGCCATAAGCAACGCCAATAAAGAGATATCTTATAGTGACAAATTAAGAGTCGAAGAAGCGGCAACCATTGTTCAGCTTCCGTCCAATCGGGAAATCATACAAGTTTTTCCCAAAAATTACCAGGTTGACGGCCATGACGCGATAAAAGATCCGCTAGGTATGTACGGGGTTAGGTTAGAAGTGGAGGCTCATATGATTACGGCCGCCTCCTCCAGTCTTCGCAGCTTGGATTCCGCGCTGGAAAAATCCGGCGTGGCTGCTAGCCATAAAACCGTATCCGGATTAGCTGCCGCTGAAATAGTATTGTCCAGAAAACAGCGCGAGGCCGGAGCGTTGGTAATGGATATTGGCGCTTCCACAACCAACCTTACAGTGATAGAAGATGGTGAGATCCAGCATGTGGCGGTTATACCGATGGGAGGTATAAATATAACCAATGATTTAGCCATTGGCCTGAAGGTTGACTTAGAAATTGCCGAGAAGGTTAAAATAGAACACGCCGCGCTTAGCGAGGCGGCTAAAAATGGTAAGGTAAGCATCGAGCATGAAAAGCGCAATTATCCCTTCGATTCCGACGACATCAATCTGATAGTTGATGCCCGAGTTGAGGAAATATTTGAATACGTTGACAAAGAGTTAAAAAAAATACATCGCTCCCGTAAACTGCCTGGAGGCGTAGTTATTGTCGGCGGTACCGCCAATATTGCCGGTATAGATTTATTAGCAAGAGACAAACTTGGCCTGCCAGCCAAACTCGGATCGCTAAAAGGTATAAATGGCATGGTTGATAATATCCAGGATTTATCAAACGCAGGAGTTTTAGGTTTGATGAGACTGGATATGATATTTTCCAACCAGTCATTTTCAGCCAGCTCTGAGCACACTTCGTCTGGTAATGACGGCGTTTTTGCATACCTAAAACATATTTGGCAAAGAATAAAACCCTAAGTGAGCAATTTATTTGGTGGCTATAGATTGAATAGTGTATATTGCTAGGTTATACTCATTAATACGAAGATTAGATAAGGGAGAAAAATTCTATGCCCCAAGTTTCACCAACCATTGAGACTTTTGCCCGGATTAAAGTTGTCGGCGTGGGCGGTGCCGGCGGAGCCGCTGTTAACCGTATGATCGAAGCTGGCGTAAAAGGCGTTGAATTTATAGTCATAAATACCGATGCCCAGTCTTTGCATCATTCTAAAGCCAATACCAAGATTCATATTGGCAACGACACGACACGCGGGCTTGGAGCGGGCGCCGATCCTATAGTGGGACAGAAAGCCGCCGAGGAATCAAAAGAAGAAATTAAGAAAGCTTTAGAAGGTTCAGACATGGTGTTCATTACACTTGGTGCCGGTGGCGGTACCGGAAGCGGAGCCGGCCATATCGTGGCAGCCGTGGCCAAAGAAAGCGGCGCGCTAGTTGTTGGCTTTGCAACTAGACCGTTTGCCTTTGAGGGACAAAAACGCGGCCGGAATGCCGAAACCGCTATCGATAGCTTGAGTAAAAACGTAGACACGCTTATCACTATCCCAAATGACAGGCTTCTGCAAACGATTGACCGTTCAACGCCCATACTGGAAGCATTCAAGGTAGCCGATGATGTATTACGCCAGGGCGTCCAGGGCATATCCGATCTTATAACTGTGCACGGCCTTATAAACCTGGACTTCGCTGATGTTAAAGCCGTAATGCTTAATGCCGGTTCGGCTCTAATGGGTATAGGGCGGGCAAGTGGCGACAACAGAGCAATCGAAGCTGCACAGCAAGCCGTAGAATCCCCCCTGCTCGAAGTTTCTATAGACGGGGCAAGAGGAGTACTATTTAACGTTATAGGCGGTAATGATATGTCTATGCATGAAATAAATACTGTAGCAGAGACCATAACTGCTTCTGCGGACAACGATGCCAATATTATCTTTGGCGCGACGATCAATCCGGAATTAGAAGGCGAGCTTATAGTCACAGTTGTTGCTACGGGATTTGAAGATACTTACTTCAAAAAACAAACTTCTGTCCATCTGCAAAATTTAATCGAGTCCAGCGATGAAATTAATTCGAGAATTACGGATGAGTCTCCTGATAAAAAGCCTAAATTAAGCGTTGATGAAGTACCGGCCGACATAAATATGGATTTAGATGATGCTCATATAAGCGGCCACGATGACTTTCACTCTGAAGATAAAAACATTCTTTGGAATTCAACTAACGATAAAGACAATTCTATCGGCAGCAGTGATTCTCACAACAAAGATAAGTTTGTCAGCCAATCATATAACGACGAAGAACTCGAAAAACCTTCGTTCTTAAGACGGCGGTTTAAGAAACGCAGTAAGCACAACGATGGGTCAGATAATTCCCACAACGTGTAATTAATACAGCATTTATAGTATTGCCAAACGCTATTTGCAGGGTTATTATGCATAGCATACACGCTATATATAGTAATTATATAAGCGATTGTACATTGAAAGTGAGTAGATTTATTCTTCAACCGTGTAGAATCAATCTATTAAAAACAAGGAAGGTACGGCAGAATAATGAACTGTAATCGTTGTTATGCAGCCGATACTAAGGTTATAGAATCCAGGGATGTTGCCGGCGGCAAGTCTATAAGACGAAGGCGCATGTGCGCGGAATGCACCCATAGATTTACTACTTATGAAAGGATCGAAAGGCCTCAGCTCATCGTTGTTAAGAAAAATGACGTAAGAGAGCTTTTTAATCGAGATAAGTTGCTGGCTGGTTTGTATCAGGCTTGCGAAAAAACTTCCGTAACCAGTCTTCAGTTGGAGCAGCTCGTATCTGATATTGAAAGTCAGCTTTATGAGTTTAGCGAACCTGAAGTATCGTCTTCAAAAATAGGCAGGCTGGTGATGGAACATCTTTCCAGATTAAATGAAGTAGCTTATGTGCGATTTGCCAGCGTATATAGACGCTTCAGAGATATCGAG
>JAHWKM010000027.1 GCA_019347895.1 Candidatus Parcubacteria bacterium
GGCAAATTTACCGAGGCTTAAGCCGCTATTATGATTTTAACTATTTGCATGATATTGCTGAAACAGAAAGCGGCTGGGATATGACGCCGCGCTTCAATAGGCAGGCGCTTGATTATCTGCCGGCAGATTTAAACGCGCTGTTATACAAATACGAAATGGACTTCGCCAGATATTACCAGCTTAAAAACGATATGCTGACTGCTTCGGCATGGGAACAAAACGCCCTGGAACGCAAGAAAACCATGGAAGAGTTAATGTGGAGCAATACAAAAGGTATGTTTTTTGACTACAACTATGTGAAAGAACGGCGCGGAACGGTCAGCTCGCTGGCAACTTACTTCACTATGTGGAGCGGTATGGCTACTGAAGAACAAGCTGCAAAAATGGTTAAAGCTCTGCGCAGATTTGAATTCTCCGGCGGATTAGCAACTACCGATATCCAACCGTCTAAATACGTACCGGGCGTTAGTATGACCCCCACACAGTGGGCCTATCCTAACGGCTGGGCGCCGCTGCAATTCATAGTTATTGAGGGTTTAGAGAGATATGGATTCCATGATGCTGCCAAACGCGTAGCTTCGAAGTGGCTTAGAACCAACTTAGACTGGTTCAATGAAAACGGTGTTTTTTTAGAAAAATACAACGTCGTAAATCCTACTAAACCCCCCGAAAAAGGTCTCTACCCGTCACAGACCGGTTTCGGATGGACCAACGCTGTGTTTGCTTATCTTTGTAAAAAATACTTGCAATAAGCTCCTTCGTCTAGCAACCAATAAGTTACAATATATTCAGTGAGTACTTTTTCCGGTGAATACCTTAAATTAAATTCAGCCCAGAAAGAAGCTGTCGATCGCATAGAAGGCCCGTTATTGGTCTTGGCCGGACCCGGAACCGGCAAAACACAGTTGCTTAGCGCCCGCGTTGCCAACATATTGTCTATTACCGACTCGCTGCCGCAAAATATTTTGTGTTTAACATTTACCGAAAACGGTGCGGCCAACATGCGCGAGCGGCTGATTAGATTCATCGGCCAGTCAGCTTATGACGTAAATATTAGCACTTATCACGCTTTAGGCGGCGATCTTATCCGTCGTTTTCCGGAATATTTCGCCCGAACGCGTCTGGAAAATCCAGTCGATGAGCTTATTAAGCGAGAAATAATTGCCGAGATAGTTAACAAAATGAGCTACTCAAACCCGCTCAAGCAGACTCAGCACTATCTGGGAGATCTTATAAGTACCATCAGCGAGGTTAAAAGGGGATTGCTGGACGAGGAATCATTAAGGCAAATCGCCCAAAACAACAGCCAATTTATAAGCGCTGCAAGCCTTGAAATCAATCAAATATTCAAAAATTTTGTTATGATGCCCGGCTATACTAAAGCTGTCGCATATTTTGAAAAAACACTCCTGGCACTTCAAGCCATAAGCACTTCAAGTCGAAACACTGGACAATATATGGATTTAAAAACCATTGCCACCAGCGAGCTTGAGGCGTCCCTGCAAGAAGCTGAGTCAAGCGGTAAAACCTCGCCGCTCACTAGCTGGAAAAATACTTGGCTAGCTAAAAACTCGGCTAATAAATTTGTTTTAGCCGGCGAGTTGCAAAACAAGCGCATTGAAGCGCTGGCAGATGTTTTTACCCAATACCAAAAGGCTCTGGAAGCGCGCGGCCTGTATGATTTTGACGATATGATACTGCGCTCAATCAAGGCGCTGCAAACCCACCCAGACCTGAAATACACGCTGCAAGAACAATACCTTTATATACTGCTGGACGAATTTCAAGATACCAACGCCGCGCAGTTTGAGCTGGTAAAACTGCTCAGCGACAATCCGGTGCACGAGGGCAAACCCAACATAATGGCGGTAGGCGACGACGACCAAGCAATTTACGCCTTCCAAGGGGCGCACTATTCCAATATGGTGGATTTTTACGAACAGTATAAGGACGTAGCATTAATTAACCTTACCCAAAACTACCGGTCGCATCCAGATATTTTATTTACGGCCGGCAATATCGCCAGCCAAATTGAAGCCAGGCTTCATCATAATTTTGAAAATTTCAGCAAGGATTTAATCAGTGCCAATGAATCGCTCCCCAAAGCGTCCGAAATACAGCGCCATGAATTTGCCAGCGATATCGCGCAATGCGATTGGATAGCCGCCGACATAGAAGCCAAAGTCAAAAAGGGAATAAAGCCAAGCGAAATCGCAGTCTTAGCGCCCAGGCATAAACAGCTGGAACAATTGGTAGCTTATTTAAACCAGCGTGGCGTAGCCGTCAATTATGAAAAGAGAGAAAACATATTAGAAACTAGCTCTATCAAATCCTTGGTAGCGATGAGCCGGTTAGTTGAAGCGCTGGCAAAACAAGATGAAATGTCTGCCGCTGGGCTTTGGCCCCAGGTACTTAGCTATGATTTTTGGCAAATTCCCGTCAGTGATATTTGGAAGATAAGCTGGCTGGTTAATGACTCTAAGGGCAAACTCAGCTGGTCAAACGCGCTGCTAAATTCGGAAAAATACAAACCGATCGCTCTTTTATTTTTAGCTGTAGCCGGCAAATATGAAATAGAAATAGCCGAGTCCATGCTGGATTATTTGATAGGTACTGAACCGATATCAACCAACGAAAATTCGCATCCAATAGTCCGCTCACCGATGCGCGAGTATTATTCTTCGCCGGATATGCGCAAAAATTCGCCGCAAATATTTTATGAGGTACTGTCGCACTTGAGCGTAATCAGGGCAAAGCTGCGCGACTCTCAAGCAACGCAGGAGAAAGCGCTGCTGCTTCGGGATTTTCTAGATTTTATAAACTTGTATGAATTATCCGAGACCAGAATGATTAACAGCAGCCCCTACAAGCAATCCGATGATGCCGTACAATTGATGACGGTTTTTAAAGCTAAGGGCCAGGAATTTGAACATGTTTACTTGCCGGCTTGCATCGATGAAGTTTGGGGCGAGAGTTCGCGCGGCAATAACAACAAGCTGACCCTGCCGCCTAATCTCGCGCCCATTAGGCACGCCGGCGCTACGCAGGACGAAAGGCTGCGGATATTTTTCGTGGCGCTTACCCGCGCTAAGGTTGGCCTTTATCTAACAAGTTACAAATATAATTATGCGGGCAAGGCAACGAAGCGGCTCAAGTATCTGAACGAACAATCCGACGACGAAACAAATTATCAAACGATGGTTTTACCTGATTCAAACCGGGAAAACCGGCAAACTTCCCATGATGCTCCGGAGCTGCAAGCTCTTCAAACCAGCTGGCAAGACCGCCATATAAGCGAATTCTCATCGACAAAATTGCGCGCTTTGCTTGACGAGCGCCTAGCCAAATACCAGCTAAGCCCAACCCACCTTAATAGCTTTTATGATTTGGAATACGCCGGCCCCGAAGCCTTTTTCTTTAACACTATCTTGCGTTTTCCTTCCGCTCCAACTCCTTCCGGGCAGTTTGGAAATGCCATCCATGAACTTTTGCACTGGTTTCAATTGGAAGTTAACAAAAATCAAAAGCTTCCGTCTAAAAAGGCAGCAAGTAAATATTTTGAGCAAAAAATGACTGCTAAAAAATTAAATCCCGAGGAAACGAAATTACTTATTGAGCGAGGCACGCATGCGCTGGATATTTATTTAAGCCAAAGAGAGGGGATGTTTACACCGGGCAATATTGCCGAGCATGATTTTAGAAATGAAGGAGTGTTTGCCCGGGATGCGCATTTAAGCGGCAAGATTGATCTTTTGGAAATAGACAAAAAGCAAAAGACTATCAACGTAGTAGATTACAAAACCGGCGGCAGTTTTGATAAATGGTCAGCCTCGGTTTCCAAGCTGCATAAGTATAAACAGCAGCTATATATTTACAAACTTTTGATCGAAGGCTCGCACAGCTTCAAAGGATATGAAGTAACAGGCGGCCGCTTGGAGTTCGTTGAACCAAACAGCGGCGGGGAAATCCAGACGCTAAGCATTGCTTTTAACGAAGCCGAGCTTAGCAAAACCAAGGCATTAATCAACGCTATGTGGCAAAGTGTCAAAACCTTAAACCTGCCGGACGTTTCAGCCTACGAAACAACCTTCGCCGCCAGCAAAAAATTCGAAAACGATACTATTAATAATGCTAAAAACTTGACTTAACCTTTGCCTGGTTCAACTGTAACAACCTTCAAAGAGCCGTCGGTTAATACCATAGTGGTGGAAATACCGAGCAGTAAACGGCAAATAACATGCTTCATCCGTTTTTTAATTGCTTCTTCCTGCTTTTTGAATGGTCTGTCCATAGAGTATGGGTATAGTCTCGATGCTTCTTCGTACGTTTCCCAGATGTCCCAGCAAAAGACCTGAATTTCATTTTTATTATCGTAAGAGAACCTGTCATTATCTATGGTTGTGCCTTTGATGTAATTAAGCACAATCGCTACTTCATTATGTTCGCCGGCCAGCTCAGGAACAGGTTCTGAACTGCTGGCAGCTTCCTTGCGAAGAAGATCAACTATGATTTTCTTATAAAGATATTCACCCTCCGGAACGCCGCCGACCTTTGGCATGTAAGACGGTTTGAGGCCGTCCAAAAACAGCATACGCCCAAAAACGTCGCTGGTGACTCCTATGCCGTCATATGATTCGCCCATAATCAATTTAACTAGTAATCTCA
>JAHWKM010000002.1 GCA_019347895.1 Candidatus Parcubacteria bacterium
AAAGGAGGAACTATGCCGCAAAATCGTAATATGGGCCGTAAAAGCCACCACGTTCAAGACGCACATTTTAATCAAAATATAGCCGGCCTGGATGAAGAAGTCGGACCGCAACCTACACGGCCCTCCGCCGGTAAACAGCAAGCTACCAAAAGCTCAAAGGAAATTCCTAAAAAGACAAAATAGCTATTGCTTATTATTTCGCTGCAAAATATTCGGATGCTTAAGGTTCCGAGCCTGAGCAAAAACCTTTTATTTTCTTTACAATCTTAGTAGCAATAGAGTATCATTTCTAGATTAACAATTTAATGCCTTTTTCGTGGAAGTCCGGTTAGATTCCGGCGCTGTGCCGCAACTGTAACGCTGCTTTAAAATAGCTGCAAGCCAGGTCATCGCTTAAAGGCAAAATACCCCGAGCAGGAATAAATAATTTATTGTCATCTGCTGCAGGTGACTTTTTTATTTATAAACCAGCTACTAAATAATGGAGGAAAAATGCAAAAAATATCAAAGACAGCATTAGGCTTAGCGGCTTTAGCCGCAGTAATTCTTATCGGAGTAGCCGCCGTTTGGGTCTACAACGCAAATAATGTAAAAGCGCCCGAACCGGCCGAAACCGTATCGCAGCAGACCCAAACCGAGCCGGCGCAAAACAAAATATCCTTTAGCCAGGACGGAAAAATCGTGGCTTACCAGGGTGAGCAGGGAAAAACCGCTCTGGAAATTTTAAAAAGTCTTACGGAAGTAGAAACTGAGGAAAGCAGCATCGGTGAATTCGTAACCACCATAAATGGCGTAAAAGCTGACGGTACTACGCAGTTCTGGGCTTTTTACGTCAATGGCAAGCAGGCCGCAGAGGGAGCAGGCACCTACAAGACAAGCCCTGACGAAAAAATCGAATGGCGTATTGAAAAAATAGAGTAATGACAATAAAGAAAGTACCGTCTGATCTAAAAATTAAAATTGTTCTGGCAATATGCTTAATTATTTTTGCCATTATTTTTAGACTGTTCCCGCATCCTGCAAATTTTGCGCCGATAGCGGCCGTAGCAATATTTGCCGGCGCTATACTGCCCATGAGATGGGCCTTGACTCTGCCGCTGGCCGCCATAATTGCCAGCGATCTAATAATCGGCATGCATTCGCTTATCTTGTTTACCTGGGGCAGTTTTTTGGCTATCGCCTGGCTCTGCAGCCGTTATTTAAAAAATATCAAGGCAGTTAATATTGGTTTTGCCAGCCTCGGCGCCTCGACGCTTTTTTATCTGGTTTCCAACTTTGGCGTTTGGCTGGAAGGCCGGCTGTACCCGCCCACGCTGGAAGGATTAATCAGCTGCTACTATAATGCTTTGCCGTTTTTTAGAAACACGCTTTTAGGCGACCTGGCTTACAGCGCTCTAATATTCGGAGCATACTATCTTGCCTGCAAGTCGGTAATTGGCATAAAAAATCGCTTATCGCTGGCAGGTACGAATTAAAACCGGCGTGCTAATATTGCTTTATGCCTCCTAAGCTAATCGTCGAGCAAAAAATCACTGCGTTCGCCAATCAATACAGAATTTATGAGACGGATCCGGACGGCGAAAAGATCGGACTGCTGGCTTTTGCCCAGCAAAAACGGCTGGCCTTTAAAGAGAAAGTTATTTTTTATTCTGATGAGACGAAAAGCCGGGAAGTTTTTAGCTTTAGGGCGGAAAAAATAATGGACGTGCACGGGCGGTTTTTGGTGGAAGATACAAATGGCAATTTGCTTGGCGCGTTCAAAAAAGATTTTAAAAAGTCGCTTCTAAGCAGTACCTGGCACCTCATTAAAAATGATAAACCAACGATAACGATAAACGAAAGTAACCAAATAATCGCGGTTTTTCGAAGAGTTGCCGGCTTAATACCCATAGTCGGCGACGTGGCCGAAATAATCGCCGCGCTTTTCAAATATCACTTTGTTTTTACCGACGCCTCAGGCGGGGAAAAAATCGGCAAGTATCAGAAAATTACCTTGCTGCGTGACCATTATAAGCTTTTTATGGAAGACGAAAGCTACAAAAAACAAGACTGGCGGGTGCTAGCCTCACTAGCCGTCGCCTTAGACGCCCTGCAATCAAGATAAAAGCTAAAAAAATAAAGGCCCCTTTTGGGACCCCCATTTTTGCATATTAGCGAGCGTAGGCTTTACATAGTATCGCTGCTGCCGCCGCCACTCTTTTTGCCGCCTTTACGGGCCAACTTTTCTGTATCAGGGTCATCTTTCTTAAATTGACCGCTACTTTGACTACCGGCGTCGCTGGCTGCTTTACTGCCTGGTGTAAATTGCCCTTGATCATCCCTATCTTCATCTTGTGCCATGATATCCTCCTTAGGATTTTATTATTATTTTACGCTCGCTAGCTTAAGCGCAAAACTAACTATAAGTCGCACGAGCGATACGTTCTGTAAGAAAGCTCACTGAAAGCTTAGCTCTTCTTATATAGGCCGCGGTTTTAAGCCCGCCAAATAGCCGATATAACTTATACCGAGATGCAGGCCAAACCAAATTATAAAAATCCATAGGTACTGGCTGAGCTCAAGATTAACAAAAATTAAACTGGCCGCCAGCCCGCCTATTATGTAGTCCAGCTGGTCAAAGGGAAACCAGCTGCTGCCTGATTTTCGGCCAAGGCGCCGCTTGAAAAAACTTTTAAAAGCGTCGCCGGCCAAGGCGCCGAAGCCCATAAGCGCGCCGAAAGCCAAGGGCAGCGCAGCATAGTCCAGACCGCTAGAGATATCCGTTGCCCAGGCAAAATTTTGAAATAAAAGTTTTTGGAGAAAAAGCGTGAGCACGCCGGCTAGAATCCCGGATATAACCCCGCGCCAAGTTTTATGCGGCCCGAGAATCGCCTGGCCGTGCCAGGTTCTGCCGCCGTCAATCGGTTGGCTGAATTTTTGAAAATAAGGCGCTTTAGCCGCAAAAATGGGCGCCATATTAGCAACGCCCGCCGGCAAAAAGAACCACCCGGCAAAAAGTATGTCGCCCAGCATCAGGAAATCTTTTTCATAATATTAATGTAGCGTTCCGCTAAGCTAAAAACAGCCAGTCCGGCTATTAAGGCAATAGCCCACAGAATCTGGCCGGTTAAAAGCCCCGCGATAAAAATAATATTTATCACGTCAAAATCAACCAATCCTTCGTGAAACATGCGATTTAGTTTATGGTGGCCAATACTAGGATTTTTAAGAGCTACGGCTACCTCGGCCTTAGCTTTAAGATAGGTTATGGACGATACGGCGCCTAAAGCTAAAGGCGCCAGCCAAACCCAGCTGTAATTATCAGTAGTCAAAATATAGTAAGCTGCCGCCGTGAAGAGCAGCGTAAGCTTAACTCGATCGGTACTGGCATCCAATACCATGCCGCGGGGGCTGGCTTTTTTTTGATGCCTGGCCAGCTCCCCGTCAAAAACGTCTAAAGCACCGAAAAATAACAACGTCCAGCCGGCCCAAAATAACTCTCCGTATATTATTAACACTACGACCGGTACATGCCCGGCCATACTCAGTAGAGTAATATGCTCAGCGTTGATCCGGCCTCCCGCGGCTTTATCTAAAAATATAACGATAGTCCGCGCATAGCTTCTAAAAGTTCTTCTAGCCAGATCCATCGCTTAATAGTTTAGCACCGCCGACTAGAATGGACGAAATTGCCGCATGAGCCAATTTCTCCTTCGCAGGGCCTGGAGTGAAGAAAAGTGCGGATGGTTCAGAAATATATAGGAATAATTTGTGTATTATTTCACTGAAAACTTACCTAAGAGAGTATTAGATTAAATAGGCGTGTATTTATATAAGAAGGAGCAGCAATGTCAGATAAAGGTAACGATGACCAAGTAGCGGAATTATTAAAGCAAATGTTATCGGATGACGATAATGAGGGAAATGTGAGACATATTAGCTTTAATGATAGTCCGGGAGCACCGTCAAATGTTTTTCATGTGTCGACCTTGCCTAAGAATCATCCGCTTTATATAAGGAATCACGGCAATGAAATAGTCGAGGAAGGCGAAGAAGGGCTGTTTTATAGATCCGACGAACCGGCTCTACATGCCCCTGGTGACAAAGTAACGATTAGCAAAGGAGGAGCAAATGAATATAAACTCGAAAGTTAGCTTGCATACCGGCCGTCAGATGCCGATTATTGGCCTGGGGACCTGGAAATTAAAATATGACACGGCCAATATCATTTATCATGCGCTAAAGCTCGGCTACTCCATGTTTGACACATCAGGGGATTATGGCACGCAGCCGGAAATTGGCGAGGGAATTGCCAGAAGCGGAGTCAAGCGGGGCTCCATCTACTTGGTTACTAAAGTAGAAGAGGATGATGAAGCTTATAGCGCCACCAAGAAAAACTTGCAAGAGCTTGATCTGGATTATGCCGATTTAATGCTCATCCACCGTCCGCCGGAAACCGGCTACGGCGAAAAACTTTGGGAACAGCTTATTAGAGCCAAGGAGGAAGGACTGACCAAAGACATTGGCGTTAGCAACTATTCGGTCGAACAGATAGAAGGTTTGGCGGAACACACAGGTGTGTGGCCGGTGGTGAACCAAATAGAATGGACTTGTTTCGGACATACTCAGGAGATGCTGGATTTTTGCAATGATAACGACATTATCATTCAAGCCTACAGTCCCATGACCAGGACCGAGAGACTGGATGATGAGAGGCTGTCAGCCATAGCTGAGCGCTACGGTAAATCACCGGCCCAAATTATGATCCGATGGAACTTGCAGCTGGGAACGGTTCCGCTGCCTAAAGCTAATAACCTGGAGCATCTAAAAGAAGATATCGACGTTTTTGATTTTGAAATTAGCGATGAAGACATGTCCGCCCTTAGCAACTTAAACGAAATGTATTCGGCCTTAGGAGATTTAAAATACGCCTAAATTTTAGGAGGAAGGAGAATAAAATGGGTTATCGAGAACTTATTAAAAAGGTACAGCTACTATCGGGTTTTTCGGACAAAGAATCCAAAGAAGCCCTGGAGCACATGGTGGAAAGTTTGTCAGTGCATCTGACAGAAGGGGAGCGTAAAGATTTCGCTTCGCAGTTGCCGCAGGAATTAAAAGATTTAGCGCTGTCGGTCCACGCCACCAAAGAAAACTCCCGCCAGGATATATTAGAACAATTCATGGAAAACCAGCATATTGACGAGCCAAGGGCCAAAAAACAAATTCTCTCTGCCTGGAAAGCGCTGAAAGAAGCGATAAGCGAAGGCGAGATTGAAGACATAAGAGCGCAGCTGCCTAATAAAACCGTGGCTTTTTTGCATTAAACAGGTTTAAAAAACAGCGTACATAAAAAGCGGGCCGTATAATGTTGGCCTGCTTTTTATGTGTCAGAGAATTATGCTAGTATCAACGCTGTCGTTTTCTACCGCCGCCGCGACTAACCCTGCCACCTCGGCTTGATATCTCCCTCAGTTGAGCGGGATCCCTTGCTGCCATCGCAGCGAATCCTCGCCTTGATTTTGTACCTTTCGCCATTTGTACCCCCTTTGATTAATGGCTTTATAAGTTTATACGCTTTTTAAGCTGGGAGGCTGTAAGGAATTTTACCTAGGCGCTCTTTGTGTAAGAAAATTCATAGCTGGTTTTATAAGCCTTGGTTATGCTTAAGCTAGTCGATTACGATCGGCAACCGAGAGTAAGATCAATCGGGAGAGCGCACCTTAAAAAGCACTTTGTCTTTACCAGCGCTGAGATGAATAATACTATCCAGCTAACGTAAGATTGGTTAAAAGACAAAGTGTTTTATGCGCGCAAAAAGCGCCTTAAAGTATATCAATTGTTAAGTCTCAGGCTTAACAATTTTTTATTTTTAAATTTTACATTGGCCCGGGAACCGTTAGAATAGAATCATTCTATTAGGTAGGTTAGGATTTAAATGTTTTATATTGATACAAGATTTCGATCCTGGCTAAGAAAAGAGATAGCTATCGGGCATGTCGGGCCGACATTGATCGTGTTTGCGGCTTTTATCGGTCTGACCATATGGACTTCGATTGCGGCTAGGCACGAGATAGAAGAAAACCAAAGACAAATATTGAATGAAAACCTCAAAGAAAAAGAGCAAAATCTCAAGTCCAAGCTAAGCACCTATGAAGATATTTTGCGGGCTGGCAAAGGTCTGTTTGGAGCTTCCAATGAAAATGAAGTGACAAGACAAGAATGGAAGCGTTTTATAAGTTCATTTGAACTCAGCAGCCGCTACAGTGGAGTGCAGGCGGTAGGTTACGCTCAAGCGGTCCCGCAGGCTAGGCTGCAATCTTTTATACAATCTGTCCGCAGCCAAGATTTAAGCAGTTATAGTGTCTATCCGCCGGGGACCCGGTCGCTGCATGTAAACATTTTGTATCTAGAATCAACCGACACCGAGAGTAATGCCTGGAAGAAAGCTATAGGTTATGACGTTTATACAAATGAAGTTCGCCGCAAGGCTATGGATACGGCTCGAGACAACGGGGAGCCTGTCATCACAGATGTCACCAGTCCGCTCCGGACAAATGCTAAAAATGCGGATTCAACTCTGGTAATGTATATGCCGGTTTACAGCGGCGGTTCTACTCCGGCTACTCCTGGCGAGCGCCGCCGGAAATTGGACGGTTTTGTTTTTGCAGATTTCTTTACGAATAACTTATTGAGCGATGAAGAGGTACAAGACGATAATTTTGGCTTCAGGATATACGATGGCGATATAAACGAAAATTCTCTGATGTATCAAAGCCCGTTTTATAATGATGTTAGCTCCCAGGAAAATGAAGTAACCGCTTCGACGGCTGTACAAGTTAAAAATCAGCAGTGGCAGATTGTTGGAAGTGTTAGTCCTGACGTTATTTCACGGCCTGACAGAGCCCGGCCCGTGTCAATTCTTTGGGGCGGAGCCTTGTTCAGTATTTTTGTGGCGGGATTTATTTATTTGTTGCTGCTCCATAGATCCCGGGTGACCTTCGAAGAAGAACAAAAGGAACTGCAAGACGCTAAAGATGAACTGCTAGCTCTAGCGTCGCATCAGCTTCGTACGCCTGCTACTGGCGTCAAGCAATATATCGGCTTGTTGCGAGACGGCTATGCCGGTCCTCTCGACAGGGAGCAAAAGAAGTATGTAAACAAAGCCTATGAAAATAACGAACGACAGCTCGCAACCATAAATAAAATGCTTTTTGTAGCTCGAGCCAATGCTAAAAAAATCGAGCTTAATTTGGAGCAGTTTGACATAAAAGCTTTAGTGAAATCGACACTGGACGAAATGAAAGAACGAATTAAAGAAAACGAGCAGAAGTTGCATATATCGCTGCCGGAGAGAAAAACCTACATTGTAGCTGACAGCAAATACCTTAGGATGTGCCTGGAGAATGTTATAAGCAACGCTTCTAAATATACGCCGGAAAAAGGCCGGATTACACTTACGCTTAAAAAAAGCCGGCAAAACATTATTATTGCGATCACAGACAGCGGAGTAGGCGTGGCGGAGAAAGACTATCCGCTGCTGTTCCGTAAGTTTTCCCGGATTCCCAATAAGCTTACCGATAAAATTAGCGGCAGCGGCATAGGCTTATACTTGGCGAATAAGGTTGTCGAAGCCCACGGCGGCACCATTGATTTTGAGTCCAAGCTGGGAGTCGGAACAACTTTTACGATCAAATTGCCCGCTAAACAAAAGAATTAACCTGTTTGTAACTTATTTTACACGGTTATCTAGCGCTCAGGCGTTATTATTTCACCAAGAGCAACTATAACGAAGCATATTAAGGAGAGTCAGTGAAACAGCCTAAAAAAATACTTATCGTTGAAGATGAAAAAAATCTGAATGAAGCCTACCAGATTACGTTAAAAAAAGAAGGCTTCAAGGTTTTTGCTGCCTATGACGGAAAAGAGGCGCTGGAGATAACCAAAGATGTCGAACCGGACCTGATTCTGCTTGATCTGCGAATGCCTAAAATGGGTGGAATCGAATTTTTAAAAGCCTACAATTTGAGCCGGAAACATCCTGATACTAAAGTTATAGTATTCAGCAACCTTGACCGCGAAAAAGAGGTAGACGAAGCTTATGAACTAGGCACGCACAAATACATCCTAAAAGCCTGGGCCTCGCCAAAAGAGCTGGTCAAACTAGTAAGGGATGTACTGAAAACCTAACTCTTAAGTATTCAGGCCGATGTCTATTTTTCGGAAGCTGTCTTCGCCGATCAGGTTTAATAATTTTTCCATGTTTATTACGTATTTTTGGCTGTTATAGGTAAGCAGGCCTTCCTTTTTAAGCTTATTCATTTCCGTGGCGGTGGTTTCCCGTGTAAGCCCCACAAGACTAGCTAGATTTTGATGCGTTAGGGCAAAGGGAATTTGAGCTTTCTCGCTGTTTTGCTTAGCATAGCGCTGGCATAGATAGTAGAGAATGTAGAGCAGCTTATCGCGGGCTTTGGGCTGTTCCAGCGCGTTCACATGTATCAACGAGGCTGAATAATTGGTAGTGAAGTAATCCAGCAGGGCATTAACGCGTTCGGGTTTTGCCTGCATATACTCAAGAAAATCTTTTTTGGGCACAAAACATACGTCGCAGGTGGTAAGTGCCTCATAAAAAAATAAAGCGCTCGTTGCCTTGCCGAAAATATATGAAGAGGGCAGTATCTCTCCCGGCACGTGGTAAACAACGATCTGCTCGTCTCCTTGGGCGGAAATACTATAGACCCTTACGATACCACCCACTAAAATGCAGGCTGAGCGAGGCACCTCGCCCTGGTAGTATATGGTCGATCCGGCGTAATATTTGCGTTTTATAGAATTTTCTAAAAGCGGCTGCAGATATTGAAGCATACGCCTCTTTCTTTAAATTTAATGGTGATTTAAGCTACCTCTATTTTAGGTTATTAATGGTTTGAGCGTGTAATTTATTTTACACCTAGAGTGTAAACATATTTACAGATTATATATTTTTTCCGTCATATGCTTGAGGTTAGTGAATGAAGGAGGAGGGTCAATGAGCAAACAACCAAGTGATTTAGATAATAGGATAGACAACTTTATGGCGAGAAAAGCTCGTCAGCATCCTGATCTTAGATTAACGATTCGCGAAGAAGATTTAGAAGTTAATAATGTAAGGGGAGCTATAAAATGAGTATAATTGTGTGGATTATATTCGGCGGTTTAGTCGGATGGATAGCATCAATAATAATGAAAACTAACGCGCAGCAAGGAATAATAGCTAATATCGTAGTAGGTATTGTAGGAGCGCTGTTAGGCGGATTCTTAGCACAGGCTCTCGGTATAGGAGCAGTGACCGGCTTTAATATAATGAGCTTTATTATTGCCCTGATGGGCGCGGTCATTCTCTTGGGTATAGTCAGAATGTTTACAGGCTCAAGGCAGTTATAAAAAAGCGTTTAGCAAGCGTAATATAGTTAACTGCATCTTATGAATATTTCTTATACACTTGTGTTGTTATGGTGACAGGAGGAGAAAAGCGGCGACAAGAGAACGAACGAGGTAATTATGAAACGAGAAGTTAAGAGAATCAGCAGAAGCAAAAGGGACAGCCAGTCGGAATATACGGTAGATGACTCGGTGAGTTTGCAAAGCAGCGAGATAGAAGCCAGCCAGAGTATAATTGACGGGCTAAATGACTTTAGCGACGCCTTAACCGCCAGGGATGATTCCTTTCACTGCGACCGCAGAACGATATGGGGCGATAAAATTTCCATACGCCTGGTAAGAAAAACTACTGCCGGTCGAACGTAAAAGTCTTAAAAATTATCTTGGCGCGGCAGCCACCAATATGAGACTTCCATGGCCATCGGATAAAAAACTAAAAAAGATTAATGCTGTCTTGCTGGTTTTAATTATTCTGATTAATGGATACGTTATTTTGGTGCCGTTTTGGCCGAATGTGGAATATACCTTCGAGACCAAAATTACCCAACCGGTCAAGGCCGAGTTTGCCGATATCGACCGTTCCTCAAACCGGTTGATAATTCCCAAGCTCCAGCTGGAAGAAAAAATCCTGGAAAATCGCGATGCCAGCGTACTAGACGATGGGATTTGGCGCCGGCCAAATGCAAGCACGCCGGATAAGGAGAGTAATACGGTAATTGTCGGACACCGCTTTACATACAACAGCAAACCGCCGTTTTACCACCTGGACAAATTAAGCGTGAATGATCAGATCATTGTGGTTTATGATGCTAAATTATATATATACAAGGTTTCGCAGCGGCGAATTACCCATCCCAATGATCAAACCGTCGAAGCGGCCAGCCAGCAGCCCAGACTGACTGTATACACCTGCGATCCGCTATGGACGGCTGAAAACCGCTTGGTCTATACGTCTGATTTGGAAAGGGTTATAGAATGAACCAGCGCAAAAAATTTGTATTATTGATAATAATTTTGATTTTAAGCATCGCCTTATTTATAAATGTAACGAACGAAATTAACCAAAGCTTCCTGGATCAGTTCAAATAGACTAAAATTAAACCCATGATCACAACCTACGCACTTGAGTGCTCAGTACATTTTCTAAACGAGCAACGGACCAAGTTGTACAAAAGGTACTACTTGGGAGTAGCGCAGATTAAAAATGTGCTGGGTGCCAAGAACGCCTTGCAAAGTTGGGCTTTGCTCAACTTGGGAAGGCGTGGTGCGTAGTTGTGAAGATCAAAATTGGTTTGCTTGGAGCTGGCAGGACGGGCGGAAGAGTTATTGATATTTACGGCGCGGAAAATATCACGGCATACGACGAAAACAACCCGCCGACACTGGAGTCACTCAAACAAAACGACGCGCTGATTTCTTTTTTACCGGGTCCGGCTGTGCTGGAATATATAGATATGATTATGGAATCCAAAGTTCCGCTGGCTAGCGGCAGCACTGGATTTGAATGGCCCGATGATACAGACTTCAGACTAAAAGAAATAGGCATTGCCTGGATAACGGCCTCAAATTTCAGTTTGGGCATGAACTTGGTACGCGGCATGATAAATGTGCTGGGCAAAGCATCTGAGCTTTTTGACGATTACCAGTTTAAACTGCACGAAATTCACCATATACACAAAAAAGACCATCCCAGCGGCACTGCGCTGTCCTGGGAGAAATGGCTAGGCCAGCCGGTGCAGTTCAGCCACGAGAGGGAGGGCGACAACCCGGGCGACCACAAATTGACCCTATCTACAGAGTACGAAGACATAACGATCCAGCACCAGGCCAAAGACAGGAAAGTCTTTGCTCAGGGTGCCCTCTGGACCGCCGAAAAACTAGCCCGCGGCGAAGTGCCACCCGGCCTCCACCACCTAAGCGACATAATGCAAAAAGAACTAGACTTATAATTTTTAAAAATTTTTCTATAAAAAAGATATGAAGTTTATTAGTCTTACCGATCCAACAGATATAGTCTCCTTTGAGCAAGCTCTGACGCGAGGTATAGCACTCAATAGCGGGTTGTATCTTCCAGAGCATGTCCCCAGGCTAACGGAACAGCAAATTAATAGTATGGTTGGAGCTGGACGTCAGGAAATCGCCCGTACTATGTTGTCACCGTGGCTGCAGGATGAAATTCCGCCAGATGACCTTGATGGGATAATCGCCGAAGCTTCAACTTTCGACACGCCTGTTATACAAGTTGGGGATAAACAAGTATTGGAATTGTTCCGCGGCCCTACTATGGCCTTTAAGGACATAGCTGCCCGCTATCTGGCGGCCCTAATAAGTTATTTCAATCGTAAGGCCGACCGGCATTCTACCGTATTGGTTGCTACCAGCGGTGATACAGGAGGCGCTATTGCTCACGGTTTTGGTGATGTCGAGCGCGTGCGAGTGGTAGTACTTTATCCGAAAGACCGCGTTAGCAAACTACAAAAAGAACAGCTGAGACGGGTAGCAGACAACGTCTGGACACTGGAAATCGAAGGTAGTTTTGATGATTGCCAGCAAATGGTAAAGCAGGCGCTCGGGGATCAAGAGCTGTCAGCTAATCTCCATCTTACATCAGCCAATTCTATAAGTATGGGCCGCCTGTTACCTCAGATGATATATTACGCTTACGCGTATGGCCAAATAAACGACAGAGCGATTCGTTTCGTAGTGCCCAGCGGTAATTTAGGCAATCTTACCGGTTGTGTTCTGGCCCGCGCTATGGGTGTGCCTATTGATAGTTTCCTGGCTGCCAACAATGCCAACGATGCTCTTTACCGATATCTCATGAGCGGAAAATACGAACCTCGTGAGACGATCCAAACCCTTTCAAGTGCCATGGACATTGGCGCACCGAACAACTTAACACGACTCATAAAATTATTCCGTTATTTGACAAGAATTACTTTTATGTGATATAATTAGAAATTATGCTTGCATCACCTCTTGAAATCAATGCGGGATCCGCTTCCAGCTAATTAAAACCCTCAAGGAAATTAGTAATGTCAGCGCGTTGTAGGTCTATGTTTTCGAGGCCGGAGTGGAAGCGGATTATTGTATTTTGGGGTGGGGAAAAGCGATTGCTCAGTTCTTCGGGCTGAAAGGGGAGAATCAGGCTTCGCGTGCCGCCCCAGGATTTGCCAATTTTAAATGTTTCCATTGTCTTGAAGGCTTTGTCCAGTTCTGCGTCGTTGTAACGGCGATCAAGCTCGATACTAAATAAGCCGTTAGATCCGCTAAGACTGCCGTTAATTTTTGAGCCGGCACGATAAATCTTTGAAATTTTAGGGTGGTTAGCTATGACCCGCGTCAGTTGATCGGCTTTGGCGCCATGTGCCGCCATTCGCACATTCAAACTTTCCAGTCCGCGGCTAACTAGCATAGCTGAAAATGGTGATACGCCGTAGCCAAAAACACGGTGGTAATAACTAAATCGCTTGAACAATTCAAGATTTTTGCAAGTCAGTGAACCCATGAAAACATCACTGTAGCCGGCCGGATACTTGGTCAGGCCTAGAATACTAATATCAATCCCATGGGCAAGGGGTTGATACAATATTCCAGAGGCCCAGGTATTATCGGCTGAAGTCAAAATATCTTTGGCTTTAGCCAGTTTGACAAGTCCGTCAACATCAGTTTCTTCAAACGTAACTGAAACCGGTGTTTCTATGTGAATCAGCTTCGTTTCAGCTTTTATCAGAGAGGCTACGGAGTTAATTGAAGTCGGATCATAATAATCGCAGCTAATGCCGTAATGCTTATGCATAAAATCGGCATAGCGACGCGTCGGACCATACACGCTGTCGGGCAAAAGCCAGTGATCGCCGGAACTAAGCAACGCTCCCACAGAAGTTAGCGCACTTAGTCCGCTCGGAAATAATAACGTATGAGTACCGTTCTCCAGCTCGGATACTGAATCCTGAAGCTTTTGGATCGTAGGATTACCTTGCAAGCCATACCCATTATCAACGTTTTCAACTGTCTGCCCAGGTAGTACGCGTTGGCCCTGGCCGGCAATCCGATAATCCGCCAAACTGTCAAAATGCAGACTACTGCTCATATGTATTGAACGTGTAATACCTTCATTTTCATCCATAAGCTTTAGCCTACCATAAGGATTAGATTACCTCTAGCTTAAATCGCATCGGTAATATACTAATGGTTTTTGTTTCTTACTTATCAATTGCTTACCTGTACCTAAGTAGTACCCTTTAATAAAGAATACAGCAAAAGCGGTAGACATTAGCCAAATATGCTATTATTGATTAATTAACAATTTATAAATATTAAGAGCGCAGCGAGAGAACTAGCTCGAGGACCTGCCAGCAACCTGTTTCTATAATGAGATGGTGGTGCTCCGTCTAGTCCCGTACAAGGGAAAGATATTGTAATAATTTTACGATCCTTTCTCTATTATCCGGGGAAGGATATTTTTATGTCGAAACAGCAAGATAATGAGTTAGGGATCGGAACCAGACTAGTTCACGGGGGGCAACCGGCAGATCCCATCACTGGTGCAGTTGCACCGGTATTGATCCGTAGCAAAACTTTTCAACAGCCGACTTTTGGTGTTGAGTCAAAATGGCAATACTCCAGAGGTAAGAATCCTACCCGTAGTATCCTGGAACGTCGGCTTGAAAGCCTGGCAGGAGACGGAAAAGCCACTGTATTCGGATCTGGCGATGCCGCTACCACTATGTTCCTCCTTACCCTCAAACCCGGTGATCATTTAATCTGTTGCCGCGAGTTATATGGGGGTACCATTCGTTTGCTGAATCAGCTTTTCGCGGACTTCGGAATCCGGGCTTCATATGTTGACATTGAGGATATCGAAGCCGTAAAAAAAGTGCAAACTCCCGAAACGGTAGCAATCTGGACGGAAAGTCCTACTAATCCAAAGCTGGGTGTTATTGACTTGACTAAAGTCGGCAATATCGCCCGTAAGCTGAGACTTAGATTTATTGTTGATCTGACATTTGCCCCCCCTGTACGACGGACCCGTTCGAATACGGAGCTGAAACGGTTGTCTATAGCCTGAGTAAGTATTTCGCTGGGCACAATGATGTCATCGGAGGAGCAATCATAACCAAAAATCAGTCGTTGTACGACAGGCTATGTTGGTTGCAATGGTCGGTTGGAGCAGTGTTATCACCAGATGAGTGCTACCGTGCCATACAAGAACTTAAAACCCTGGAGCTGCGATGGAAACGAACCAGCGAATCTGCCCAAGCAATAGCCGAACATTTGAATATTCATGATCAGATTCAGGCCGTTTATTACCCGGGCCTACCCGGCCATACAGGCCATGACGTCGTCAAGAAACAAATGAAAAATGGTTTTGGCAGTGTTCTGGCCTTTGACCTTATGTCCGTTGATACAAGCTTAATGGCAAAATTTGTATCTAGTCTCCAAGAAAGCCAGTTAGTCGTATTCGGCGAAAGCTTAGGGAGTCCCGAAACTATACTTGCCCATCCGGTCACCATGGGTCACCGAAGCCTAACTCAGGCACATCTGGATGAGCTAAAAATAGGTAATAATCTCTTTAGGCTTAGTGTGGGTTTTGAGGAACCCGCAGATATTATTCGCGTGCTTGATCAAGCATTAGATATTTTTTAGCTATATGCGGGCGTCTAAATTTTAAAAGATTGTTCCTCTCCTATGAGTATCTCCGAAAAAACTGGCCGCGGCGAAGTAAGACCGCCTCCACCACCTAAGCGACATAATGCAAAAAGAACTCGGTTTATAAAACTTTTTAAATAAGCCATTTCAACCGGACATTCCATGTCCGCTCAACCAATATTTTTGAGTCAGCAAAAATATTGGATAAAAACTGACAGGCGGCTTCCAGTTCTTGAGGAGTTCATTGTCAAAGGTCACAATGCTCGGAAAACTCAGCTTGCCCTTTATTAATTTTTAGCCTCGGCAAGCTTCAGACACTTCCTCGCGAGAAATTGTGCTTTTGACATTCACTCATCAGGAACTTCCAGAGCCTGAACAAAAGCTGAATCGAAAAGGCTTGCTTTTCGATAATCAAGATTTGAGAAATTCAAGAATTTCTCATCCTATTTTGGCCAGCATTGATAAAACCGATTGAGGCGAATCAGCTTGGCTCGAATGGCTGATGCGAAACTAAGTCCTGTTCGCTCCTTGGATAAAATAGAACAGGACCGACCGAAGGGAGTCTTTCGCATCACGAGACAAGGTGGTATTTCGATTCAGTCGTGTTTTAGCACTTGCTGTCTGCTTTTTCGGTTCCTTTTTTTAGACAAAAAAGGAAATCGCTTGGAGCCATGAAAGGGCTGCGAAATGGCTTTTTAATATTTAGTTTGCAATATCGTAATATTTTTGTTTTCATATAAAATAAATAGAGAGGAGTCAAAACATGAGCGAGCTAGCTGGATGTGCTGAATTTTCACGCGAGGGCGCTCCCAAGCTGATAAGCCACACTGCATTTTTTAACATGCGTTTCGCAGATTTAGAAGGTGATTTTGATGCTGCTGTTGCGTCTATAGAAACGGCAGAGGAGGCTTTACTTTTTTCTGCAGGGCTAGCTAAATTAGAAGAAATGTACGAACGTACCGACTCACAAAATTCCGGCCGTTGCGCTCTAGATATTATAGATGCTAGCCTTGAAAGGCAACTCGGTCCGGGTGTTTCTAATATAAAAGATATGTGGCGTGGCGCCCTTAGTCATGTGATATTTGGCAAAGAAACTCCCGGTATATGGCAATACCTTGTTGATGGGACGGATTTTGAAGCAGTAGGCTTAGATGAAACAATTGATTTTTCAAAGCAGGAATATGAGGAGGCAGGCACAGCGTTCAAAAGCGCCAACAAAAGATTAGCCGAAGTTTCCGATAGTTTGTAATTTTAACTAACTAACTAACCTTTATTTAATCGATCCTAGCCAATACAATTAACTCTATGAATAAAAATATTGATGATTATATAGTTTGGACGGCGGTGGTTACGCCGATGAATGATGGCGGCAGTATTGACTGGGAAAGTTTCGAGAAGCTACTAAAAACCCAAGAGACGGCCGGCAATGCTATTACCATTCTTGGCAGCACAGGCGAAGCGCTTAATCTAGACTTAGACGAGAGAAAAGCCATATTGGACTTCGCTACTAATTTAAACCTCAAGGTTCCAATGATGGCAGGTGTAGGCGGTATAAACCTGAACGAACAATCGGCTTGGATCAAGCATTTAAATACCTTAAATATTGATGCTTATCTTTTGGTGGTTCCTCTTTATTCTAAGCCGGGCGTTCATGGCCAGTACGGCTGGTTTAAGCAGCTTATGGATTTGAGCCAGAAACCCTGCGTGCTGTATAACGTGCCGGGTCGAACGGCTAAAATTTTAGAATATGAAACACTTAAAATGCTAAGCAATCATCCCAAATTTTGGGCTATAAAAGAAGCTAGCGGCTCGGTGGAAGAATTTAAAAAATACGCTGAGACCGCGCCGAATGCGCATATGATGAGCGGCGACGATGCCATGCTTCCGGCTTTCGCCCCGCTCGGCGCTAAAGGCGTTGTTTCAGTTTTGAGTAATGTCTGGCCCGAAGCCACGCATGAATACGCCCGGCAATGCGTTGAAGGGACATTCAAAGACAAAGACGTCTGGGAGAGGGCAGTTAGTGCGCTGTTTTGCGCCAGCAACCCCATACCCGCCAAAGCAGCGCTTTATGACCAAGGAAAAATCAAATCGCCAACTTTGCGGCTGCCGTTGAGCATAAAAGACATGCCGGATATTGAGATTGTCCGAAATGCCGACAAGGAAATTAACGCCTGGTTAAGTCAAAGCTAATTAGCGCTTAGTTTTCGAAGTAGCTGCAATACGTCAGATACGCCGCTGATCTGGTAGCGGGCTTCGGTCTCTTCCAAGCCGATCTTGATGGTAAACGAATCTTCCGGAAGTGATCTGAACATATCCTCATCCGTATAATCATCGCCGATACAAAGTACAAAATCAGGCTTATGGATAGCAAACATATCCTCGGCCACGAAACCTTTGTTGATGCTTTTGGGTTTTATTTCAATTATTTTTCTGCCGCTATATATGCCGAATTCGGTGTTGGCCAGCAGTTGGTTTAACTCATACTCAATACCGGCATTGCGCGCGTGCGCCAGCTCGACCAATACATTCCGGTAATGCCAAACTATAGCGAATTCTTTTTCTTCAATTCTGGCTCCCGGCGTGCGGTCTAGATAGCGCTTCAAAATATTAATAATATTTTCCCGAAGGCCGTTTAGTGATATGTCCGGTCTCGACCACTCATTTTCAGACTTTATCCAACCGCCATGTTCAGCCGCCAGTGAAACATCCAGATCGCCAAACCAGCTCTCCAGAACCCCCCTTGGCCGGCCGCTGACTATACAAACTTCATTATTGTTTATAGCTGCCAGATTCTTAATCAAATCTTTTAAAGCTTTGGTCGGATTAGCCCGCTTGGAATCATAGCTGGAAACAATATTTCGAAGTGAGCCGTCGTAATCCAAAAGCAACAACCGCTTTTTAGACTTGCCATAAGCCTGCAGGAGCTTTTGTTCCGCTTCTTTATTAAGCATTTTTTCGCCGCCCCTATGCTGCCAGCTTTTTGACTCCTCCAGCTGTTCGGCAAAATCTTCGCTCCACCGGGCTACCGTGTATTTCGAAATTCGCCGCTGCATTGATTTTATTTTTTGTATTTGGGTTTTCTCAGGCATATTCAAGGCAGTCTCTATGGCATTAACAATTTGGCTAATATCATTGGGGTTAATCCTTATAGCTTCCGGCAATTCATCAACAGCGCCCGCCATCTCGCTTAAGATCAAAACACCGGGTTTATGCTGTTTGGTAGCCACGTATTCTTTAGCGACTAAATTCATGCCATCGCGAAGCGGAGTAAGAAGAGCGACATCAGAAACCCAAAAAAGAGCCGCTACTTCCTCAAACGGCAAGTTTTTAAACTGGTAGGATATCGGCGACCAATCAACCGTGCCGTAACGGCCGTTTATACGGCTGATCTTTTTTTCTATTTCATTTCGAAGGTCTTTATAAGTTTGGACTTCGGTCCTTGAAGGCACAGCCACCACTACTAAAACTATTTTTTTGATCCAGTCGGGATTATCCTTCAAAAAAAGCTCAAAGGCTTCCAGCCGCTGAAAAATTCCCTTTGAGTAATCCAGCCGGTCCATAGACAATATAATTTTCTTGCCGTCATGATACTTTTCCAGCGACATAATTTGCTTTTTGGTTTTTTCGTCCTCTGTAACTTTGGCAAATTTTTTATAATCAATACCTATAGGGAAGGCGTCGACTTTGACGATCCTTCTGCCAATATTTATAAGCCCGTGTTTATTTTCTACGCCTAAAATTCTAAGTGTGCTGCTTAAAAAATGTCTGGCATAGTCATATACTTGGAAACCTATAAGATCCGCGCCTAATAAACCTTGCAAAATTTCCGCGCGCTGCGGTAGCAATCGGTATATTTCATATGATGGAAATGGCGTGTGTAAAAAGAATCCAATGCGGGAATCCGGCAGGCTAGAACGAAGCAAACGGGGCAACAGCATCAGCTGGTAGTCGTGTATCCAGACCATGCTGTCTTTGTCCGAATTTTTTAGAACTACCTTTTTGAATATGTCATTAACTTCTTTGTACCCGCTCCAGTAAGTTGTGTGGTGTTTTACCTGGGATTGAAAATAATGAAATAGCGGCCAGATTGTTTCATTGCAGTAGCCGTCGTAATATTTTTCTATTTGTTTTTTACTGAGAAAAACAGGAAAGCAATCCAGTTCTTTGAGCTTTTTAGTAATCTGGGCCTTTTCAGCGGCGGATAGGTCATCGGTAGCAATACCGGGCCAGCCAATCCAAAGTCTATTGCTGTGATTAGTCGGCAGGCTGGACATAGCGGTGGCTAATCCGCCGGAACTGAGCGTAAATTGAAGTTTGTCTCCTTTTTTTGAGACGCGGACGGGAAGACGATTGGAAACTATCAATAATTTTTTTTCAGCCAAATGAAACTTACCTTGCTTAAAACCCCTGCGGAGTCACTAGAGTTATTATTGCATAGTTCAAACCGATATATAAACACGAATAGCGTTTTATTGCTGGTACTTTTTCACAACCTCTGGATATTTTTGCCGGTAATCTTCGCTAAATTCGCAAGTTTCCTGGCATTCAGGAACCCAATATTCCAAACCTCTTTTCTTGGAACCGTAAAGAAAGCCGCCCTTACCGCCGCGTCCTTCGTAACCAATAGTGGTCACTATGTATTTGTCATCCGACTCACCGCCAACAAACTTATCCTGGGAATAGGCCTCAATATGAATGGCTGCAAAAGTATTAGGATGGTAATCAACCATTGGATTAACCAGCTTGTCCATCAACTCTTGTTTTTCCTTATCAGAGAATAAACCTTCGGGTTCGAAAACAACTATAGTTTTTTGCTCTTCAGGTTCTTTTTTATCAAGCGTTGGAACTTTGTCGCTAGTTGATGCAGCCTCTTTACTTAAGGCAGGCTCGGTATTGAGCGCTGGAGCTTCTGACATGGGAACTATAACCTCATTATTGTAATCATGGGCACTATCTTGTTCAGCTTTTAGAATATAACTGAGGCTTACTAAGCTGACTATCACCAAAATAATTGAAGCAGGAGCTATCACTTTAGACTTAAACTTAAACTTCCTGGTTTTGGATGCAGGGCCCAGAGTTTCAACTGTAGCTGCGCGGTGATCGCGCGGCGGATCAATGCTAGTTTTATTCATATATGCTTGTAGTTTTAACATTATACACTAGTAAAAGCATAAAATTAACTTTAAGCGGCTTATAATAATTTTTTCTTTAGGTTTGAAAAGGCTAAAATAGCTTCGTTCCGCCACTCCCATAAACCATAAAATAGCGCGCCGATTATACCGCCGACAGCTAGAAATAATCCTTGCTTACCAGCTGTAGATGCCGGAATATCCTGCACTGGTTTCTGGCCACTAGTGTTAAGAATACTGGCGACATTTCGGCAGCGGTTTGTTTGAGGATTGCGTTCCTTACCTTTTGCACAAGGTTTTAGTCCGGAGCCGGAAGTGGATTTTTTACAGCGGTTGGTTTTTGGATTGCGAATTTGATCAGCGGCGCACGGCTTTAAACCGGCGTCGGAAGCAGACTTTTTGCAACGGTTGGTTTGAGGATTTCTAAACTGATCTGGCGCACAGGCTTTAAGAACTGATGACAAGCTGGCCAGGTTACGGCAGCGGTTGGTTTCGGGGTTGCGAGTTTTGCCGGGAGCGCAGGGCGCGAGACCAGTTGTGGCGGTAATGATATTACAACGGTTCGTTTCAAGATTTCGCAATTGCCCTTCGGGACAAGGCTTGAATTTTATAAGTTCATTAACGTCGTTCGGCGTAAGCATAAATGTTTCAGCAAAACCACTAGAAAATAACGACCAAGAAGCATCGTCGCCTAAACCGCCAGGATATTCAACAGTTGATATTTCTGCGTCATTAGTGTTAATCAAATAAACCGTCCCGCCGGCAGAATTGGCAAGCGTAAGACCCGTTTCATCATTATAAAACGCCCTGTATTGACCCGGTGCTAAATTCTGCTGATCCAATACATACGACTTTGAGTTAGCCGTGGTTTCCAGGCCGCAGCCCTCAAGCAAAATAGATTCACTGGCCGGATTATGCAGCTCAATAAACTCCTTTCCCGCGTCAGCCCCGGCCGGATTAGGCAAAACCTCCGAAATAATAATCCCCTCACAGTTATTCGACTCAATAGGCTGTTCTTCTATCTCCTCGTTTGGTATATAGCCGCCAGTCACTGGATCAATCGGCAATGTTGGGGTCGAAAAAATTTCTCCCGCAGCATACAAAGGATTATCCGGTAAAATCCTTTTTACCGAATAACCGGCTGAGATTTCAGATGTTTTCGGCCAACTTTGGATTTGGTTCGCGCTACCCCAGCCAATTTGATCCATAACGATACCTGCATCATCAACCAGCCTTACGTGGCCGCCGCTTTTAGCTAGCAAACCCGATGCAGCAGTGCTGCTTTGCCCAAAAAAAATGTCAGCATTTTGCATGTAGTTAACATAACTTACAAGCACATAGCCGCCCGTTATTATGACACCGTCAAAGGTAGCCAGAGTACGAGTTGGCGCAACCTGGAGGTTGCCACTATGGCCAGCTGAAAGATATTCTAGCCGCCAACCAGATAGACTTATTTCTGTATCTTCTGAGGCATTATGCAATTCAATAAATTCCTGCTTGCCATCTTCAATCTCGCAAATTGTTGCCTCGACAGTCTTCCACTGTAAGCAGCCACCCGTCTGAACTTCGCTTATTACCACCGAGCTGCTAGACAATACTTGAGCTGAAATATTAAAAGCAGGCAACAGAATTGAAATAGCAAAAATAAACAATAAACCAAAGGTTTTTAACATCAGTCCCTCAAAGTTAATCCATTTAAACTACTGCCAAAACAATAAGTCTGTCAAGCACCAGCATAATAGTCTGTCTAAAAATACAACAATAAAACTGTCCCGAAATCTGTCCGATCGGACATAAAACGGTACAAAAATGTTTCGGCTAAAGATTTAAATTCGGTGAGCTTCGAAGACTTGAACGAAATTTTCTAACTTATTTTGTTTAATCTCAGATTTTAAATATTCACGCGAATCAAAAGTTGAGATCCAGACACTTTTTTGAACTTGGGAAAAAGCAAGTTCCCTTAGTAAAATTCTCAGCTGTCTTCTTTTAGATCGATCTTTTTCAGGGATATCAAAAATAACCATAAGGCTAGAGTTCTCAAGCTTTTCCGGACTAAATGGCATTAATTTGGACTGGCCTTTATTTGTTAGGCGCGGATTTTTGCCGTTCGCACTGAATTCAATTAAGCCATTTTTAACGGCGCGATAGTAAGTTGATCTGATAGCTTTTTTATTTATTTTGATCCGATCGAGTTTTTCCAAGTCATTAAAAAACTGATTTGGCTTGAATGTTAATTTCACATTTGCTTCGGTGTAGGGAATAAGTCCGGCAAGTATATAATGTAGCGGCGATCTGTATTTTTTACCCAATCTATCATACTCACTCATAAATTTTATTGTACCAAAATATGTCCGATCGGACATAAAACGTAACAGTTTTTATTATTTTGAGATGGAAAAGGTTTTGAGTATTAGGAAGGCTTGGGTAAACGGACTGTAGGGGGAGAGTTTGGGGTAGGCTGTTGCAGGGAAGGTGTTTTTTGGCTACAATTTATGGAAATAATCAGGGAGAAATTATGAATTCAGACCAGGCAGCAAAGATTCGCGAGGGGAAAGGGTTTGTGGCAGCACTTGACCAAAGCGGCGGTTCTACGCCAAAGGCTTTAAAGCTTTACGGAATTGACGAAGACCAATACAGCTCCGAGGAGGAAATGTTCGACCTTATCCACGCTATGCGCAGCCGGATAATTACCAGCCCGGCCTTTAGCGGCGAACGCATAGTAGGAGCAATTTTATTTGAAATGACCATGGACCGTCAGATTGAAGGCATACCGACTGCCCAATACTTATGGGAAAGGAAAAATGTCGTGCCATTTTTAAAAGTTGATAAAGGCTTGGCCGAGGAAGCCGACGGCGTGCAATTGATGAAGCCGATTCCAGAGCTTGATGTTTTGCTGCAGCGCGCCGCGGGCGGCGGTATTTTCGGCACCAAAATGCGCAGCGTTATAAAACTGGCAAATCCGGCAGGCGTAAAAGCCCTAGCCGACCAGCAATTCGAGATAGGAAAACAAATTATCGGTCAGGGGCTGGTGCCAATCATCGAACCGGAAATAGATATCAACAGCCCCGAGAAAGCCGAAGCAGAAAATTTGCTTAAAACCGAAATTTTGGCTCAGCTTAATAATTTGAGCGAAAGTGATTCACTCATGCTGAAGCTCACCTTGCCAAATTCAGCCGGTTTTTATAAGGAATTAGTTGATCATCCGAGAGTACTTAAGGTCGTAGCGTTATCCGGCGGCTACACCAGAGACGAGGCCAATGCCAAATTGGCACAGAATCCGGGCGTGATTGCCAGCTTTTCGCGGGCCCTAACTGAAGGCTTGTCGGCCCGTCAATCGGACGAAGAATTTAATTCAGTTCTCGATTCCTCCATCGAAAGCATCTACCGGGCTTCTATCGCTTAACCAAGCAACCAGGTTTAAGTATCGTAGCGATATTTTTGATACTTGTTAACTATTTTCTTATCGCCAAAAACAAAAGGTACTCTCTCGTGCAGTTCATCAGGTGCCACTTCCATGGCATTCTCATTGTTTATCAAGGCTACACCGCCGGCTTCATGCATTACATGCGCCAAAGGTTTTACTTCATATTGCATGCGCAATTTGCCGATGTAACCACCGTCACTACTAACGGCGGGGTAAAGAAAGATTCCGCCTTTTAGTAAAGTTCTGTGGAAATCAGCTACTAAAGCTCCGATATACCGGCTGGATCCGCCGTTTTTAACCAGTTTGTCGATTGCCTTGGCTTCTGAGCCCCGGAATTTGGTTTTGTTGCCTTCGTTATAGCTAATATATTTAGCAGTTTCCGGTATTTTGATATTTTCCTGAGTTAGAATAAATTCGCCGTTATCAGGATCCAGGGTGAATTCATGCACGCCTTTGCCGACAGTAAATACAAACACTGTGCTCGAGCCATAGAGTACATAACCGCTGGCCAGCTGGGATCGGCCTGGCTGCAAAAAATCAGCTCTAATATCCGCCCAGGAGGGAAGCACGGAGAAAATCGTACCGACAGTGGCATTGATATCTATATTACTGCTGCCGTCCAATGGATCAAAGGCAACGATAAAACCGGTTGTTCTGCCCCCGGAAACATCTACGACATCTTTTTCTTCTTCACTGGCCAGACCGACGATTTGCTCATTTTCAGATAAAATTGATTTAACAATCTCATTGCTTCGGTCATCCAACTTTTGGACCTCTTCAGCATGTATATTTTTCCCGCCGGCGGCACCATGTAAATCCAACAGCCCGCTGCGCTGCACTTCGTGGGCGATTTTCTTGCCGGCGTCGGCAATGTCGGAAATTACTAAATTGAGCTCAGCCTGGATGTTACTGTCTCGCAAATGTGATAGAAGGTAGTGTGATAGTGTCAATTTGTCGCCTCTTATAATAGTTGACATTATACGGCATGTTTTCTGCCGAGACTATGGATTATTCAACAACACTCGGCGAGCCAAGGAAATCATGCCGGGTCCGCCGCCAAATATAAATAATAAACACTAAAATTGCGCAGTAGCTGGCAATCATGGCCGCCAAAGAAAAATCAGTCTCAGCCAAAGCTATCGGCAGTATGGCCAGTTTGTCGACTACGGTTGTCATATACGAAAGTAGGGCATTTGCCGGCCAGCCAAAAATTGTCAGGGTTCCGAAGGCCAGGCTAAATGAACCGGCGAAAAAAGTCAGCAGCATTGTTAGCGGAATAAACAAAAGTATAAGCAAGTTCGCCGGCAGTGCCAGGGCGGAGTATTGATTGAAAATATAGGCAATTAGCGGAGCAGTCATGATCTGGGCCGAAAGCGTTTCCAAAAATACCTGATGGATGGGGTTAACTTTTTTAATTTTACCCCAAAAATAATGAAGCAAGAGCGGCGAAACGATAATGACGCCCGCGAAGGCCGTAAACGATAAGTACCAGCCGATATCGCCCCAGATATAGGCAGGATTGAGCATGGCCGTTACAGCCGCCGCAAAACCCAGAAGAATTATCGGATGAATCCGCCGCCCGAAGTACCAGGCCGCTAAACTCAAACCGGTAATAAGCGCCGCTCGCGACATCGACGGACTAAAACCGGTGACCAATACAAAGCTGAATACCAGCAGGCTTGTGACTAGTGTGGCCAGGTATTTGGAGATTCTGGCAAAAGCCCGCCGGGCAAAACGAACCAAAATTGTTAAGTTATAGCCGCTGGCTACAACAATATGGGTTAACCCCAGCAATTTTAAGTTATTGTCCAAATCTTCTGGCAGGGTAGAGTGCTGGCCGGTTAAATATCCTATACCAAGCGAAGCTTCCGGCTCGGGAATGACCTTTCTAACTCCGTCGGCAAACCAGTCGCGAACTTCTCGTGCAATATCCGCATGCTCCACCTGCAAGATTTGCTTCAAATCCGCCCTGAACATGACGGCCGCGAAGCTTCCAAAGCCTTCGCTTAGCAGACCGCTAAATACCACCGTGTCGCTGCGTTTTATTTCCGTATTATCTGATGTGCTGACCCAGACAGTACCGTTCACAGACTGATTTTCTATTTGTATATTTTTGAGTTTTACCCTTTGGTCGCCATCGGTTGAAAAAGCTGTATCCTCAGCCACAGTTCCCTGCAAAACAACCCGCTCGCCAATATAGGCCTCATAAGCTTGTTCTGATAAAATCGTAACTGATCCGCGCCATAAGCCTAAAATAAGCCCGGCCGCAATCGCCAGAATTATTATTTTTCGGGATCGATTCATAAACACCACACACAAGAGTGCCAAAGCGGCAATCAGCCAGGAGATATGCGAAAAATAGTTGCCGGCAACTAACGCCAGGGCTATACCTCCAAGACAGCCAAACGATATCCAAAAGATTAGCCAAGCGGGATGCCTTTTTAGATTATTAGTTTGCATCTTCGCCTGCTAAGGGCAAAAGCTGGCCGGGGCATCTACTAATTATTCGTTTCATGGATTCGTACTCAGCCTTTGTCACCCATAGTAAATACTTAACCTTTACCGCAATTTGCCGGGCCACATATTGGCAGCGATAATCTTTATTGGGCGGGAGCCATGTAGCCGCATCACCATTGCCTTTCTGCTGGTTAGCCGGACCGTCGACTGCCAATAGGTTCAGGGAATCATTGGCAAACTTTAGCCTGGTGGGTTCATCAAGAAGCTGGGCGCCTTTTTGCCAGGAATCAGACAATGCTACGACATGGTCAATTTGCACGGCTTGACTGGTTTGGCTGCCGCGCTGAAAATCGAGCTGCTTTCCCGTGTATGGGTCATTTAACACTCCGCTTAAGACGTGGCAGCCATTTGTTTGGTCGATTATAGTCTCCGTTAGGTCACGCTCAAGAATATTGTTGCGTGTATCGCAGCCGTCAAACTCAGCCCAGCCGCTGCCAAATTGATCCCTTGAGTAGCCCGTCTTTGGCGCCCGCCCTTTGATTTCTAATTTATTTAATTCATCATTAGCTAAATGTTGTCCGTCGACAGAAACAGATGTAAATTGTTCTATTGTACTAGTAGGCTGAAACAAATTAAAAGTAATCCCAGCCAAAGACAGCAAGGCTAAAATAAGAACAACCACGACTCTCCGCCGTCTCTCAATCATGCAAAAAATCATAACACCATATTGCTATTTTTGATAAATTAATTTCTATTTATAGGATTTATTACTTTATTGAAAGAAGTTATGTTTGGTTCTTTTTAAAATAACATCTAAAATAAAGGTAATGGGTTGCCAAATTATTCACTTGAGTGCTAGGCGTTATTTCTTTTTGAGAAACGGACGAAGCCGTACATACAGCTGCGGCGTAGGAGCATCGCAGGAAAAAATAGCGCATAGTACCAAGCCGTCAGGGTTTCTGGCTCACGCTAGAAAGCAGGTCAAATAGTGAAAAAATTGGCGCAGGAAACATTGGTGATTTTGGACTTCGGGTCGCAATATACCCAGTTGATAGCCAGGCGGGCGCGCGAACTTAATGTTTATAGCGTAATTTTGCCGTTTAATGCCAGCTTGAAAAAAATAATGGAACATAATCCGAAAGGCGTGGTGCTTTCCGGCGGGCCGAATTCAGTCTATGAAAAGGATGCGCCGGGGCTGGCTAATGGAGTGATGTCGCAAAACATGCCGGTACTCGGACTTTGCTACGGAATGCAGTTAATTGCTTACGCGCTCGGCGGCAAAGTAGAACCAGCCGAAAAACGGGAGTACGGCTTGTCTAAAATCAACGTCCGCGGCAAGAGCAAACTATTTGATGAGAAAATGAATAAATCCACAGTTTGGATGAGCCACGGAGTGCACGTTAGCTCGCCGCCTAAAACTTTTGAAGTTACGGCTAAAAGCGGCGATATGATAGCCGCCATGGAAAACGCCGACCTAAAACTCTACGGCTTACAATTTCATCCGGAAACAAGTCACAGCCAATACGGTAAAGAAATGCTTAAAAACTTTCTAGTAAAAATCTGCGGTTTCAATCAAGAATGGAGCGCCGAAGAATTCGTTAATGCTGAGATAAAAAAAATCCGGAAGCTGGTCGGCAAAAAGCGAGTTATCTGCGCGCTATCCGGCGGAGTCGACTCGTCCGTTGCAGCAACCATTGTTCATAAAGCCATCGGCGCTCAACAGATGTGTATTTTTGTCGACACGGGTCTTATGCAAAAAGATGATTACGACGAAGTCTTAGGCATATACAAAAACCGCGGTCTGAACATAGACGGCGTGCGCGCGGAAAATAGATTTCTGTCCAAGCTGCGAGGCGTGACGAATCCGGAACAAAAACGAAAAATCATCGGCAGGGAATTCATAAAAATATTTGAAGAAGAAGCCAAAAAATTCAAAGGGGCGGAATTTCTGGTACAGGGCACTTTGTATCCGGATGTGATTGAGTCGGTTTCTATACACGGCCCGTCCGTAACCATAAAATCGCATCATAACGTAGGCGGTTTGCCGAAAAAAATGAATTTAAAACTAATTGAGCCTTTGCGAGAACTGTTCAAGGACGAAGTCAGACGAATCGGCGGGGAACTAGGTCTGCCACCTAAAATTACTAATAGGCAACCGTTCCCCGGGCCTGGTTTAGGCGTTAGAGTCATCGGTAAAATTACTCCTAAAGCCGTAGAGATATTGCAAGAAGCTGATTTCATTGTCCGTGAGGAATTTGTAAAAGCCGGAGCTAATAAAGACCTTTGGCAATATTTCGCCGTGTTGCTGCCCGTCAAAACCGTCGGAGTAATGGGTGATAGCCGTACTCACGAAAAAGTCATTGCCATCCGCGCCGTAGAATCATCAGACGGCATGACCGCCAGCTACGCCAAATTGCCCTACAGCTTGCTTGGGAAAATATCCAGCCGCATAATCAGCGAAGTCCAAGGTGTCAACCGCGTCGTCTATGACATAACTTCAAAACCTCCGGGGACTATTGAATGGGAGTAATAGCATGAAAGCCACCTTTGTAGTCGGACTGCAGTACGGGGATGAAGGCAAGGGGAAAATTGTTGACCTGCTGGCTGAAAAGCATGATGTAATAGTACGCGGTAACGGCGGATCAAATGCCGGGCATACTATTGTTCTAAAGGGTGGTAAAACCCTAGCACTTCATCAAATACCCTCGGGGATTACTTACGGGGGCAAACAAAATATTATCGGTAACGGTTGTTTTTTTGATCCGGTAAAGCTAGCTGAGGAAATAAAAAACGTGACCGAAAATGGCGTAAACGTTTCGCCAAAAAATCTGGCAATCAGCAAGGCGGCGCACATAGTTTTGCCAGTACATAAAGCCAAAGACGCGCTGCGTGAAGGCGGCGTCGGCGCGCAGGGAAGCACTAAAGCCGGCATAGCTTTTGTGGCCTCGGACAAATACCTGCGCGAAGGTATCCGGGCAGAAGCAGCTCTCAATAAATCAGAAAAAGAATTATATAAAATTGCCCATGATGGCTTGGTGGAGCTAGGCGAGGCCAAGCCGCAAGCCGCGGTCCAAGCCACCGAGTTTGCCCTTGAAACTCTCAAGCTAAGCGAATACATTGTAGATACCGTGGAGTTAATTCACCAGCAAATAAATTCCGGTAAAGAAATCTTAGTGGAAGGCGCCCAAGCTTTCGGGCTGGACATAAACCACGGCAAATACCCATTTACCACGTCTTCCGATACGACGGTTGCCGGACTCTTGAGCGGCACAGGTTTAAACTACAAGCAAATCGGAAAAGTTATTGGCGTAGCCAAGGCCATACCTTCAAAAGTCGGCGGCGGGAATTTCGTAACGGCAATTGGAGATAAAAAAATCGCAGAACAAACCCGAGGCGAAAAAGGCAGAGTCGACTCAGAATTCGGCGCCACTACAGGACGCCCGCGGGGAGTCGGCTATTTAGACCTCGTGGCCTTAAAACGTGCAGTCGAGGTCAATGGAGTAGATGAAATCGCCCTGACAAAATTGGACTGCTTAATACGCCACGGTAAAACGACAAAAATAGCAGTCGCTTATAAGCTAGACGGCCAAGAAATCGAATCGCCGCCCACCTCCAATGAGGAGCTGGCAAAATGTCAGCCGGTTTACCGTGCATTTTCTACATGGAAAGAAAATGATTCAGCCGAAGCAGAAGAATACTTGGAATTTATAGAGAAGTACTTAAAAATACCTATTACCATGATTGGTACGGGGCCCGGTAGAAATGATTTATTTATTAGGACAAGAACATGAATTTTTTAGAGAAGTTAGATAAAGCGGTTGAGAAAAATAACAGCTTGGTATGCGTGGGTCTCGACCCCGATACCGATAAACTGCCCGGACAATTCAAAAACTCTGATAATTCATTTTTTGAATTTAATAAAGCAATTATTGACGCGACGGCAGATTTGGTCTGCTGCTTTAAGCCAAACTCGGCCTTTTACGAGGCTCTGGGTTCGGACGGAATACAAATGCTTGAAGAAACTTGTGACTATATCCGCGAAAAATATCCCGCGATACCGATATTACTAGATTTCAAAAGAGGCGATATTGGAAACACCAACCAGAAATACGCGCAGTTTGCTTTTGATTATTTAGAAGTTGACGCAGTTACGTTGCACCCGTTCTTTGGCAGAAGCTCTCTGCAGGCCTTTCTTGATTTCAAAGATAAGGGCATGGTTATAATGATCAAATCTTCCAATGATGACAGCAGTGAATTGCAGGATTTAAAAGTTGAGGGAGGAAAACTCTTTGAGCACTTAGCTTTCCAAGTTAAAACTCACTGGAACGAGAACGAGAATTGTCTATTAATGGTTGGCGCGACTTATCCGAGAGAACTTGCTTCCGTACGGAAGATTGCAGGCGACAAAATGCAAATTTTAGTTCCGGGGGTCGGGGCACAGGGCGGCGTAGCCGAAATGTTAAAAGCCGGACTTAACAGCCAAGGGAGGGGGCTGATAGTAAGCGCCTCCCGCTCAGTTTTGTACGCGTCAAACAAAGAAGATTTCGCGGATGCCGCCCGCCAAGCCGCTGAAAAACTAAAAACTCAAATCAACCAATTCAGACCTTAGTTTTCAACTAAGTCAAAGTTCTTGTGGCCAAGAACCAATTTCGGCGGTACTTCGTACCTACCCCGAGTTCCTTTTTTGTCTGAAAAAAGGAACCGAAAAAGCAGACAGCAGGTGAGAAAACACGACTGAAGCGAGATACCAGCTTGTCTCGTGATGCGAAAGACTCCTTTCAGTCGGCCCTGTTCCATTTTATCCAAGGAGCGAACAGGACTTGGTTTCGCATCAGCCATTCGAGACAAGCTGATTCGCCTCAATCGGTTTTATCAATGCTGGGTAAAAGCGATGAGAAAAACTTGTTTTCTCAGAATAATAATTTTAGTTGTCTAAAGCAGATAGAATTTCATCTATGTGTTTACCTCTATCGTAACTTCCGTCCCATTTAGAGTATGGTATTCTGTAAAATTTCCATTTTGCTGCCTCTAAAATGCTTTGTCTTTCCCAGTCGCTTTGAACATATACATCCTCGATTTCGTCTTCGAAATGAGTTGGTCCGTCACATTCAATCGCTAATTTTTTGCCGTTAATTTTATTGTGGATAGCAAAGTCAATTTTAAAGCCACAAGATTCAACTTGATTTTGAATTAAATGATTGCTTTTTAGGTACGGCACTATGAGTTCATAAAAATCACGCTCAAAATTAGAATCAAACATATCTGTATCTACTCCGTCAGAGAACATTCTGGATGCCTTGCCGTTCTCTTCTACATATTCAAGATATCTTTTTATCCAGATTCCTTCTGGCCATTGTTCCGGTCTTAGAGAAGTTACGCAATGAACTTGGTGTTTGGCTCTCGAAAACGCCACATTAACACGGCCTTCATTAAGTTCTCTGTTAATTTCGCCACCTTCGCCTGTTAATGAAATATACCGACTTTTTTCAGAAGGATCACTTATAGCAAATGAATAGATGATAATTTCTCTTTCGTCGCCCTGTATCCCTTCAATATTGGAAACTTTGATTGATTTATCGTCTATCATTCTTCTCAGTAATTCGGCTTGTTCTGTGAAGAAGGAAAGTACGCCAATCGACATATCTTTTGTTTGCTCGTCCATTTTAATTTCGCGTATAAGATTGCAGATATATTCTGCTTCATCTACATTTGTCTTAAGAGATTCATCCCTCGATCTATTCGAGTCAATTATATGGTTTACCAGCACTCTATTCGTATCCTTGTAAGGTGTAAGTGAGGCATTGACTATTTCAAGGGTTCTCTTTCTTGGTCTATAAAAGTATTCGTTTGAAAAACCAATCAATTCACGCGGCGAACGATAATGACTTCTCAGCACTGAACTTCTAAATCCTTGAAGTATGCCTATGTCCATAACAGACTTCACCGAATCAGACTCACTTTTTATTTGAAGTTCTTCAGGAATTGAATACTTTCTTGCCATCTCCAGTAATGCATTATTGGATTTAAACTTAATCGTTGTATCACGCATTTGTAATGTGTCGCCAAATAGTAGTGTATGTCTCGCTCGGGACATAGCGGGTATGGCATAAGCAAGATTACACTGCGAGGCCTCGTCGATTATTACATAGTCAAAAATATTTAACTCACTCGGTACGATTCTACTCACATCTTCAAGGCTCATCAACCACATAGGAAATAGATCTAAAATCGTCTTGAATACAGCCGGATCCGAGCGAAATGAATCATAAGTCTTATATGCCCGTTTAGATTTTTTAAATGTTCGAACGGCTCGCTCAACATTCTGTCGGACGGTGGCGTGCGCCCATGCATTATCAAGCCTTGAAGATGTCTTATTACGTAAAGAGTTTTTTACAAATTCTTGATACTGCTTTCTGGATTTATGCACTTCTTTATTGAGGGAGTTTATATCTTTAAGCCTTAGGTTGTCGATTTCCTGCTTTAATTCAATAGATTCTATTACTTTATCTATGGCTGAATCACCATGTTTTTGTATAAGGTGTACTATTTCGGTATATTCGTCAGATTTTAACCCTAGGTTCTGAAGATTTTTTTTAGCATGAGTTTCATACTCAAGCATTGAGCGCCTTGTTTCTTCTGATTGAAATGCTAGTATCAAATCTTGAAGCTGAGACCCCAATTTCGTTTTACTTGGAGATCTATTAAACTCATCCAGTATTTCTGAGATATAATTTCTTACCTCAACAGGCAGATTATTTGAAACATTCTTTTGTTTAGATAGGGATACTCGATTATGCAGTTTCCTTGTGATACTAAAGCCAGAATCTTTTATTTGAACCATTAGGCTGGTTTTCATCTGCTCAATATGTCCTGCCGAGTTAACGTAATATTCCATATTGATATAACCAAGCTTATTAAAAATTTTTTCATGAGTTTTGTGGTTGCTAGCCACAAATTCTTTCATTTCTTTCAAATGTTTAAGTGTCTTTCTAATATCATTAATCCTTTCTAAAGGGCTGGCCGTTATAAATTTTTCCGGTTGTGAAATTTTTACATTGAATTCATCGAGATTATTTAGCTTATCTTTTAATTCAAAGTATTTCCTTTGATTTTGGAATTGGTCGTTATATTCATTTACGACCGATTCAATACTTTTATTTGGCTCTTGCTCAAAAGTACCTCGTCGTCTGTCTTCAATCACTGACTTTATTCTTGATAGTTCATTTGCGGCGCCATCTACGTCATCGTTAAGTGTATGCAACGCGGAATATCTATCTGGTATATACCCATATAGACCAGGGATATCTAAACTTTTAAGTAGATCTTTGACCACACGTATTGCCTGATCTTTCTGGCTGACAAAAAGGACTTTCTTATCATTCGCCGCTAAGTGGCATAGAAGGTTTGCAATTGTCTGCGACTTACCCGTGCCTGGCGGACCTTGAATTATAGAGGCCCTATTTTTTATTTGAGCTAAGACTTCACGCTGATATTTATCAGATAGAAATGGAAAATATACTGAGCCTTCTGAACTATTAATATCAATTGTCTCATCTAGCTCGCGCTCATCCACAAAACCTGAAAGGGATGTTTCAAGCAGTTCGTCCTGCTCCGTGTCTACGAGATTATCAAGATCTTGCGTTAGGAAAAAATTACTTTTCGGTGCAAGCGATATGGATAGATATGCTAAATTAAGCGGTTCACCGCTGAAAACTACTTCTTCGCACAACCTTAATTCATTAAGCAACTCTTCGTATACTTGCTGAATGACTGTAGTGTCCACAGGTAAAGTAAATTTGCCTTCAAGCTCCATGCTATTTATTCTTTTTTGAAATTCTTGATATCGATCGGCCCCTAATACTTGTGACATAAATGAAAAACTGGGGGTTATGCGATCATCAAGAAGAGTTATTTGCTTTTTTATCCCATTATTTTCAATCTCTATAGGTATAGTAAAAACCGGAAACTGAATTTTCTTTTTTATAGATTCATCTGCCTCATCTTCTCCTTCAACCTCTAATACGTCTTTAGCGACAAGATCTACATAACCAAGATTGAGCTGGGTTTGTTTTGTAAAACTATCAGTATCAACTTTTAATTTTATTTCATCAAGTACATTGAGAAGTCTGCGCTGGTATTCGAACTCTTTTTTATTATCTCCCTCTAATTCTTCTATTTTCTTTAAATCTGACTCATAAAAAAGTTCACACTTTATACCAAGCTGAATACCGTAAGATATGTCGTCTTCGTCTACGGCCGCAAGGATATCATTTAGTGATAGGATGTGCGGTTTTATCTGATCAGTTTTTAAGCTAGACCGCTGCCTTACTGGATTTACCATTCCGAGATATGTTTTTGCGTATAAAATTAAGTTTTTTAGTTCAACTACCGAAGACATGCATTAATTATATCTTCATTAGACCGTCTAGCATAATCCCTAAATATCAGCCAAAAATCTGAGAAAATCTGAGATTTTCTTATCTGCTTTTGTTCAGGCGCTCTGGAAGTTCCCGCCGTCGACCGGGCTTTGGCGGACAGGCCTGATCAGTGAATGCCAAAATAGTATTTATAGAAAAACAGGTTTTTTCTATTCTAATTGTTGGGTTTGGGCATTGAGAGCCGTCCTGATTGGCGAATGTCAAAAACACAATTACTAGCGAGGCAGTGTTTAAGCCCCTCACCTTTTTGGATGTAAAAAGGTGAGGGGTGAGTTTGCCGAGCATTGTGTCTTTTGACAATGAGACAGTCAAGACGGATCGACGCCCAAGAGTTTTTGCATTCTTTTGTCGGCACAAAAGAATGGACTTGCTTCTTTGTCGAAAGAAGTTGGCTTGGTTCTTCGACCAGAAGAACTATGTAATTATAGAATCAAGTTTGTTTTCGGAAATCGCTTGTTTTACTTCCATGGCTATCCGCTGCCCAAAACTTATGTTGTCGCCGTAAAGGTAGCCGGAGTAGGGGGTAAACATCGAGCCGGGACTGCCAGGAATGCGCATGCTGACGTCAAACACATAAAGTTCCTCTTTGGGCGGGCCAGCCGTGATGGCGCCCTGCAAAGCAAATGGGCCAATCATACCCGGCGGATAATGTTTGGCAACGGCTTCAACGAATCGCTCGCCGGCATCGAAGGCTTTTTCCAGCAATGATTCTTTAATCGTTACGGCTTGATGCCCATTCTCTATATACTTTGGCTGTACATGTTTTAAGACTTCTATTTGTTCTTTTGCCGTCAATCGAAGGAGACCGTCGATATTTGTTTGCCTGCGGGTGTCGGTCCCTAGCAGCTCCAGTTGGCCTGACAAGGCTGAAAAAAAGAAATTTAAATTAAGCTGGGGCCCTAAAACGAATTCTTCGATAATTGCCCGTGCGATACCAGCTTCACTAATGGAGCCATTCTTGACCCTGGCTTCGCATTCTCTTTTATAATCCTCATAATTATTTACTAAGAAAAACGCCCGCTCGTAGCTTCGGGCTTCTTCGGCGGCTTTGACTATCACCAGCCGATCAATGTCTTTGGGATCTTTGTATTGTTTAGGGATAGTTATGCCGGCTTCTTTCAATAAGAAATACTGATTTTTTTCCTCGTCGCGTTCTTCTTTGCGCACTAAAATCCGGTTGCCCAGGATGGGCACGTCAAAGTCAGACTCAACGGCTTTATTGTCGCAGTAAACCCAAAAATACCGGCTGTTAACAAAAACCGCATTCAGATCCCGCAGCTGTTTTTGAATCTCCGGCTTGATGATATCGCCAAATGAATCCACATAAATTATATGGTCCACGCAGCCTTTTTCTCCGCGAGTTTTATAATATCTGTCGTAAGTTTTTGCCCGGTCTTTTCTGGTGACAACTACCGTTTCATATCCTTCTTTTTTAGCACCGCGGCAAACATCCAGCGCACTATGGCCGCCAAGCGTCGCGATACGAACATTATTTAAATCATAGCCTTGGAGCAGTTTCATTAACCCAGTACTTTCTCCAGCTGATTTGATTCTATGGCTTCTTTGATTTCAAGGGCCACGCGTCGTCCGGTGCTCATCGGCACGTCATAGCGCAGATCAGCATAAGGCGAACCGTTAATGTATGGATTGGTACCAGCCACAATCCTAGCCGAGATTTCAAAAACATAAATTTCCATCTCAGGAGTAATAATGGTTTCCAGACAAAACGGTCCGATCAAACCGCCCGGTTCCAATTCCTGGGAAACCTCTATAACCCTCTCTCCCATAGAGAAAAGGTCAGGCAAGAACTTCTCGCGTATTACGACCGGGATATTGCCCATGATATTATACGAACTCTCGATATTAAGGTCCAACTGATCCTTAGCGCTTATCCGGCCGATGGAGTCGACGTTGGTTTCATAGCGCTTATCCATACTCATTACCTCCAGCTCGCCGGATAGCGGGGAGTAGAAGTAATGGACATAAATAGGCGCGCCGACAATATATTCCTGGATAATATGCCTTTTATTCTCGGTTTCTTTGATTTTCTTATAAAATTCAGCGGGGTTTTTGGCCAGGAAAAAGCCTTTGCCGCCGCCAGCACCAAAAAATTTTATGATAACGGGACCGTCTATTTCCTCCGGAGTTTTATATATCTTAGGCAGCTTCAGGCCGGCCTTCTTTAACCAGTCGCGCTGCTTCTCACGGTTTTCTTCCCACGGCAAGATCTTTTTGTTGCCAAAATACAGGGCATTTGAGGCATTCAAAGCGCTTAAATCCGTATAGGCGCTAAAGAAAGAGCCGTGCGGCACAAGTATGACATTTTCATCAATTAGCCTTTGCTCGAGTTTGACTATATCTTTAAAGCTATCAATTTCGATAATCTCATCGGCAATCCGGTAAGAACGGTAAGGCTGAGACCGTCCCTTTTCGCAAATAATAATATTTCTGAAACCTTCGTCGCGCGCACCTTTTAAGATTTGCAGGGAAGAGTGGCTGCCAAGCGTTCCGATCTTATAGTCCTTTAAATCCACCTTAAATCCTAATTCTGTTAAGTGAAGTTCGTTTTGGCGAGTGCTCCGTTTGGGTTTTGGCGAGAAGACATATCTGTGGATACGTTGACGAGTCAAAACTAAGCGGAGTGCCGCCAGAACGGGCTGAAGCTGGAATAAGGGTTTGAGGTGGGTTTATATCCATATTCAGACAATTATACTCTGTTGAGCTCTGATCTTGCAAAATAAAAACTCCCGGCGTTTTTGGCCGGGAGCTTTATATCTTTTATTTATATATTTAGAAGCGGGCAATCAGTTTGGCTACCATTTCAGCGTAGCGGCTGCGAGCTGAGTATAAGAACGAGCTCATGAAGGTGGCACCGAACAGTATTGGAGCTACCGCGCCTGGGCCGGTATCAGGCAACTTGGCGACAGCTGGCTCTTCTCTTTTTCCTTCCGTAACAACTACGGCTTCTTTTTTAGGAGTTACAACCTTTACTTCATCGTCAACCTTCTTTTTCTCCTTTTCTTCTACATTGACTGTATTTACATTTACGTTTTTATTCTCATTTGTATTAACAATGTTTACGGCAGGAGCTGGCTTCTGCTCAGGCGCGGGTTGTGCTGGCTTTGTAGGAGCTGGAGCCGGGAAACATTCTCCGATGCCGCCGCCGGCCGCCGTAATCATTCGTTTTTGACCTGTATAAGTGTTTGGCGATCCATGACCGTCGCTAAAGTTACGTATTATATCGCTTTGTTCACCTAATACTAGATCGACTTGAAACTTACAGGCCGGTACGCTAACTGTTATTTGAGCGTTGCTTCGCGGCTGGTTGTAATATCTCGTTACCGAGCTAAAATATTTTTGGGCTGAAAACGGCATGTTATCCGGAGTATTTGGCGCCTTATAAGAAACAAGGGTGATAGGGATATTCTGTCCGGCGCATTGTCCTGGGAACTTAAAGGTAGCTACGGCCTGGCTGCCGCTTATAGAAATATTTGCCGGCTGAAAAGCTTCTTTAGTTAAGTTAAGTGTTTTGCCGGTATTAGGGCTGACACATTGTCGCTTAACAGCAGCATCAGCTGTTTCATTATTGCCGGCGATATTTAATGCCAGTGAAGTAACGAACAGTAAAGCTAGCGATGCATTTAAAGCGCGCATAACGCTTTTTTGCTGCATTGCGTTTTTGATAGTTGATTTAATAAAACTCATTTTATTCCTCCTAAAATTTAGTTCAAGATTAATCTTAGCATATACTTTACCAAATGTCAAGACTAATGCTTATTAATTAATGTACGGATGTTATCATAGCTGGACAATGTCAGCTGTTAAATTTCATATAACTACTAGAAGCGGTAATGCCCGTACAGGGGTAATAGCCACGCCCCATGGGCCGATAAAGACCCCGGCCTTTATCCCCGTCAGTACGAAAGCGACAGTAAAAACGCTAGACGTTCATGACCTGCAAAAACTAAAAGCACCGGCAGTGCTGGCCAATGCATATCATCTGTATTTAAGGCCCGGACCAGAGCTGATAGCCAAATTGGGAGGAGTAGGGGAATTTATGGGCTGGAACGGGCCGACCTTCACCGACAGCGGCGGCTTCCAGGTTTTTTCGCTCGGCTTTGGCCTTGAACATGGCGTCGGCAAGGTCGCTAATATCTTTCCCGACGAAGATTTGCAAGGCCGGGCCTCGCAAACTAGGAAAAGGTTGTTTAATATTGATAAGGACGGAGCTAACTTCGTCTCGCACCTGGACGGCTCAAAACACAGGTTTACTCCTGAAAACTCAATAGAAATACAGCAAATGCTCGGCGCCGATATCATCTTCGCTTTTGACGAATGTACTTCGCCGCTGCACGGAAAAAAATATACTGCCGAGGCAATGGAGCGCACTCATGCCTGGGCAAAAAGATGCCTGCAAGCTTGGACCAACAGAGACAAGCAAGGACTATATGGAATAATCCAGGGCGGCGCGTATAAGGATTTACGGATAGCTAGCAGCGAATTCATCTGTGCTTTAGATACGCCGGGAATCGCTATCGGCGGCAGTTTGGGTAAGAGTAAAAAAGATATGTACGAGATAATGGACTGGACTATACCCGTTTTGCCGGAGGATAAGCCGCGGCATTTACTGGGAATCGGCGAGGTAGAAGACCTTTTCGGTGCCAGCGCCAGGGGAATCGACACTTTTGACTGCGTGTCGCCGACTAGAAATGCCCGCAACGGCAGCGTATATATAAGGCCGGAAAATGGCGGAACGGCAAAAAATAAATATTCTATCAATATCAGGGCTGGAAAATATTCTCAAAATACAGAACCTATTGACCCGGGCTGTAAGTGTTTTACCTGTCAAAATCACAGCCGGGCCTATATCCGACACCTATTCGTCAGCGAGGAACTACTAGCCATGCGCCTGGCGACTATCCACAATCTGCACTTCATCTTTACCTTAATGGCTGAAATCCGCCACGCTATTCAACAAGAGACGTTGCATAATTTAGCCGACAATTGGCAAATAAACCCTTAAAGGCGGCCGGCTTTGCTGGTTGGCAAGCTAAGCGATGCGGAAGTTTTGGCTAGAGTAAGCTGCTTCGAAGAGCATCAATAGGATCTTTGCGGGCGGCTTTGATTGCCGGCGCCAGACCAAATATTATACCGACTAACACCGATATAGTGCAGGCAAATAGTATGATCTGCCAGGAAATAACCGGTTGCAGATTAGTGAGAATCCTTATTCCTAGACTAATCAGGCCGGAAAAAATAACACCGATGGTTGCGCCCCAAATACTGAGAACCGCAGCTTCTATCATAAATTGAGACAAAATCTGCCGGTCTGTAGCACCTACCGCTTTGCGCAGGCCAATCTCGCGCGTACGCTCGGTGACGGAAACTAACATAACATTCATAATTCCGATTCCGCCAACAAGCATTGATATGGCAGCGATGCCCGCTATCATGGCCGTTATTAAATCAATGATATTGTTCGTGACAGCCCGGGTATCATCCGGTTTTAATATCGAAAAATCTTCCTGGCCGGCATGGGCCTCTACCAGCCTGCTGCTTAAATCCTTGGATACTTCGTCTAGTTTTTCTACGTCGTCAACGCGCGCCAGCACCTCATAAAGCTGCGATGTACCGCCGCTGACGGATTTGGCTATTTCATACGGGATAAATATGGCATTGTTAAAATTGATTCCTTGAGACAGCGAAGCAGACTGAAACCTTTCAAATACTCCGTAAACAATAAATTCATGCCCGCGAAAAGTAAAAGATTTGCTGATAGGCACATTCTCGTCAAATAATTTTTCGGCAACGTTGCGGCCAATAACAGCGACCTTTTTTTCTGTCTCGGAGTCGTTAAAAAACCGGCCGAATTCAACCTCCTGTCTTAGCATTGACGGAAGCTCGGGAGTAGTGCCGATAGTGACTGAGTCATTGAATTTCCTATCTTGGTACGAGGGCAGGCCTGTTGCAAGGTTGAGAGCGGTTGAAGCTTCAATCCCCGGCGTTTCACGCACAATTTTTAAATCGGATTCTGTCAAAATAGCGGTTGTAGATGCCCCGCCCAAAGTATTTATTCCAACAATAAACCCTTGCTGGTCCTTATTGAGGGCTTTTCCGGGGCGGATTGTCAGGACGTCATTGCCTAATTTATTGGTCTCCTCGCTGATCTGACGTTTTACTCCTTCGGCTAAACTGACGCTGGTAATAACGCTAGTAACACCGATTATCACCCCCAGTAAAGTTAAGAAGCTGCGGAGCCGGCTGGATCGTATGGAGTTGAGGGCCATCTGCAAATTATCAGTTATCATCATGATGATTTAGACCTGCCCTTGGTAGTACCGACAAATTTCTTTTTCCTCGGTTTCCTTCTTATCTTTTTCTTTTTAGGCTGCAATAAGCCTTCTTTTTCATCGCTTAGTTTCATAGTAGCTGAAACGCTTTGAAGCGTGTCTTCATCTGTATTCTCGCCCGCGAAAAGATTCGGCTCCCTGGGCGTTTTAGCCAGTTGGCCGACACTTTTTTGGACGTCATATTCTATACTGCCGTCATACATGTAAAGCACGCGGCTAGCGTACCTGGTAATTTCGGGGTTGTGAGTTACCATCAGCACAGTATTGCCAAGTTTGTGTATTTCGCTCAGCAGCTCCATCACCAAACGGGAAGAAGCGCTGTCTAAATTGCCGGTCGGCTCGTCAGCGATGATAATGCTTGGCTCATTTATCAGCGCTCTGGCTATGGCAACACGCTGAAGCTGGCCGCCGCTTAATTGGCTGGGCAGATAATACGCCCGGTCAGCCAGACCTACGCGCTCAAGCATGTTGTGCGCGTGTTTCATCCGCCGGCCGAGCAGCCGGCCCTTATAGGCCAGGGGCAAAGCCACGTTGTCGATAACTTTTAGCCGGGGAAGCAAGCTGAAAGATTGAAATACAAAACCAATCTTATCCCGGCGGGCTTTTGCCCGGGCGTTGGACCTTAGCTTTTCAACTGACCGGCCTTCCAGCTGGTAAAGCCCGGCGCTGGGATGATCAAGCAAGCCGATAATATTCAAAAGGGTAGACTTGCCGGAACCGCTTGGCCCCATAACAGCCACGAATTCGCCTTTTTGTATTTCAAGCTCCACGTCTTCCAGCGCTACGGTGGTAGCGTCGCCGAAGCCATATAGTTTGCTGACGTCATGAAGTTTGATAACTGACATATATCAGTATATAGTTTACCTTTTTGTTCGGCTAATTCCAAGGTGTTCTTGAATATTTTTTCCGTTATAATAATTTTAGCAGATTTACGGAGAGGTGTCCGAGTGGCTGAAGGAGCACGCTTGGAAAGCGTGTATGCGCAGCAATGCGCATCGAGGGTGAGAACTGCCGGTGGCAGTTCGCAAGGAAATCTTCTCTTGAAAACTTGTTTTCAAAGACGAAGTTTCGGGGTCGCTGTAAGCGACCGAATCCCTTATTATTAATATGTTGGAGGAGTGGCCGAGTGGTTTAAGGCGCACGCTTGGAAAGCGTGTTGAGGAGCAATTCTCTCGCAGGTTCAAATCCTGTCTCCTCCGCCACGACGAGCACTAAAGAGAGATCGTGATAGTTTATTAAAGTGAGGAATTTGTGAACCTACAGGAGTTGATAGATAAAGGTGAAGAAATTAAGAATGAACGGTATGATTCGCCTGTCGTGGGAATGTGGAAAAACGATGTGGAGGCTTCCGTTACTACATATGGAGATTCCGTAGTTAAAATCTACAAAAGCGCAGTCCGTTTTGGCGCCATAGCTAGAGGACCAGGACATGCGCAACAGATGCACATAGAGCGCATCCAAAAAGTCCAGCAACTCCTTGAAGAACTTATGAAGCGAAATCCCTCTGAGACTCAAGCTCAGTCACGCTTAATAAATCAAAAAAAGGAAGAAGCAAAAGCTTCACTTGAATCAAAGTTTGGTACAGCTACATTTAATGGCCCTGTGACTTTTGGCGATAATAGTCCAGCGAACAATATTCAAGTCGGCGAACTTATGCTGGCAATTATCAGTGAAGCAGAAAAAAAGCTTCCTGATGGCCCTGAAAAAGAAGAGATTCTAGAGAAATTGAAAACCATTGTAGCCAATCCAACTTTTGCAGCACTCGCCGGGGCGTCCTTGCCCGAAATCATTAAGCGGTTATTGGGCTAAAAAGTTAGGATATGAAGAAAGGCCGAGAAAACCCAAACTTTGACGTAGAAAAGAGACAAAATAGTCTTTTTGACGCGTCTGTCCGCAATACGTTATTAGCAAACGAATCCATAACATTAGTACAAAATTCGATGCTCGCTTTAGGATTGGCTGAACTTGCTTTCTTAGGTGTAATTCTTATTGATAATGATAGGAGAGGCTTCTTTGTAAAGTTATTGATACTGCTTTTGATAGCTAGTTTTGTTTTGTTCTTACTTGGTCAGATCCGCCAATATAAACACCAACTAATAACAGCAAGAAGCTTCGAAGCAAAAGCAAATAAAGCACTTGAGTATTTAGCCAAAGGGAACCAGTATCTAGATCACGAACCAGAAGAAATATCTACAAAAAAGCAGCAGATAGTGTCTGATAAAATTGCTAATATTTTTATATTTTCTAGCCTTATAGTTATTCTGTTGGTTACAGCAGGAACCGTATGGCTGGTAATAACAATATAGTTTAAGTGATTCCTGACCCATATGACCAGCCAAATTAGAATCAAAGCCACAAGCTTATAACCTCTCCTGCAGCTTACAGTAGAGATGATAAAACTCCTTATCTGTGAGGTTTTTCAAACCCGAAGCGCTCGCCGGATTGCCATTTTTCTAGCTGGTTGCCATGGGCGGGAATTCCGCCATTACTTTTGAGCATCTTGGCCATGTGCATCAAATTCCAGGCCATGAAGGTAGTATTGCGATTGGTGAAATCATTATCTATGCCAGCCCGCGAGCCATTATCCAGTTTGTCTCCATAGCTGGGGCCGGGACCGGCTTCGCCAATCCAGCCGGCATCAGCTTGCGGCGGAATTACATAACCTAGATGCTGCAAGCTGTACAGGACATTCATCGCGCAGTGCTTGATTCCGTCTTCGTTGCCGGTTATTATGCAACCGCCAACCCGTCCGTAATAAGCATATTGGCCTTCGTTATTTAAAACCGCAGAGTTTGCATAAAGCCTCTCAATGACTTTCTTCATGATCGAACTGTTATCTCCTAGCCAGATCGGTCCGCAAAGTACTAAAATATCAGCTGGCTTAACTTTATTCTCAAAAATTTCCGGCCATTCATCACTTTCCCAACCGTGTTGGCGCATATCCGGCTGAACACCGAAAGCTATATCATGGTCGACGGCGCGTATTAAATCTACCTTAACGCCTTGGTTTTTCATTATATTCATACTGATATTAGCTAGAATTTGCGTACTACTAGTTTCGGGAGATTTTTTGAGCGTGCAATTAATAAAAAGGGCTCTTAAATCCTCAAAGTCATATTTTTCCGCCATACTATCCTCCTGCTTTGGTTATATTATACTTCTTTAAAATTTGATTATACTCTTTAAAAAATGTTTTAAATATACCCAGCAGACCAAAAACAGTACCACTTTTGTGTCCGGCCGGACAATATTGTGGTACTGTTTTGGGCTTAGGGTGATGGAATGCTAGTTTATTGTTATAATAAGTTGTAATTTATAGGAGTAACTCTAATGAGGGTATTTAATTTTAGTGCCGGCCCTGCAGTATTGCCGGAGCCGGTCTTGAAACAAGCCGCCGAAGAGATGCTGGACTGGCGTGGGCATGGTATGAACGTGATGGAAATGAGCCATCGTTCAAAAGAATTTATCGATATTGCCGCTGAAGCCGAAGCGGATCTGCGCGAGCTGATGGATATTCCGCTTAATTACCGGGTGCTTTTTTTGCAGGGCGGAGCTACCGGGCAATTCGCGGCCATTCCGATGAATATCACAAAGCCCGGCGATAAGGCAGACTACGCCATCACCGGAAACTGGAGCAAAAAGGCCACGCAAGAAGCCAAAAAATATTTGGAAGTCAACGTAGCGGTAAAGACTGACGCGCATACTCACATCCCTAAATTTGAAGATTGGGAATTTAGCAAGGACGCAAAATATGTCCACATTACGCCTAATGAAACTATTCATGGTGTAGCCTACAATCAATATCCAAACACAGGCGACGTTCCGTTAATAGGCGACGTAAGTTCCATGATTCTTAGCCAGCCGATTGACGTCAGCAAATTTGCCGTACTCTACGCCGGCGCCCAAAAAAATATTGGACCGGCCGGAATAACAGTCGTGATTATCCGGGAGGACTTGCTGGGACAAGCCCGCGAAGACACGCCGATAGAGCGTACTGTATCGACTGGCGGGTCAAGATTAACTGTTTGGTCAATTCTTCTTGCTTCCTGCGCCTGCCGTTTACTTGCATTCGCAGCCAAATCTGTGGCTTGGGTGCCCACCTCACGCGCACACGCTCTGACCCGTCCTAGAATGTCACCGTATACTTCATCGCGATGAGATCGTCTTATTTTTTCCATTTGCATAATATATATTATGCAAATGCCTGTAATCTGTAAAATACACTACTGAAAGATAAAAAATAACTAGCTAATCTTGGTACCGACGGGTTGGCCGCTTACGGCAGCCACGATATTGCCTTCTTTAAGCGCGTCAAAAATAAGTATGGGGATTTCGTGCTCCATTGCCAGTGCCATGGCCGCCTTGTCCATGACTTTGATCGCCGGATTTTCGACTGCCTGCTGGTAAGTGAGGGAATCGTATTTTTTGGCATCAGGATTACTGGCAGGATCTTTATCATAAACTCCGTCAACTTTAGTCGCCTTAAGAACAATATTGCAGTCCAATTCCAGCGCCAGATTAACTGCCGCAGTATCAGTGGTGACATAAGGGCGCCCAGTTCCGCCGGCCAGGATGCAGACGCGGTTTTTTTGCAAGTGCTTGTTAGCTAGACGGTGAACAAATTTTTCGGCTACCTGGTCGGCAAAAATATTGCTCAGGCATCTGGTGGGTACGTTATTGTGCTCAAAGATATCAGTAATCGCCAAAGCATTTATCATTGTTGCCAGCATACCCATGTGGTCGGCAGTGACACGATGGATCCCGCCGCCGGCTATCTGGGCGCCGCGGACCAAGTTGCCGCCGCCAACCATGATGACAATTTGCTGTCCGTTGTCGACGATCTTTTTAACTTCCCGGGCCAGCCAGGTGGCGTGCTCGGTATCAAACCCGCTGTCATGCTTGCCAGTTAGCTGCTCGCCTGAAATTTTGAGAAGTACTCGTTTGTAAGCCATTGAAACATAGTTTATCAGAAAACTTCGGTGTTACAATATTGATATGAAGATTTATTCGTGGAACGTTAACGGAATCCGCGCCGTACATAAGAAAAATTTATTTCTGCCCTTCATAGAGAAACATCGTCCAGACGTATTGTGTTTGCAAGAAACCAAGGCCCAGCAAGATCAAAGCGAAGTTGTCTTGCCTGACTATAAAGAATATTGGTATTCGGCTGAGAAGCCAGGTTATTCAGGCACCTCTATTTTCACCAAAGAAAACCCAATCAGCATCGTAAATGGTTTCCCGAAAGATATTATTGAAAAATTTCAGGTAAGCGGGGACATATACGGCGACCCAAACAAAGAGGGAAGGGTTATTGCCGCAGAGTTTGCTAAGTTCTTCGTAGTGACAGTTTATACGCCCAATGCTAAAGATGATTTGTCGCGTGTATCCCTTCGGCACAAGCAATGGGACCCGGCGTTTTTGGCTTACGTCAAACAGCTGGAAAAGAAAAAACCGGTTATTTTTACCGGTGATTTAAATGTCGCCCATACAGAAGATGATTTAGCCCGGCCAAAACCAAATAAAGGCAAAAAAGGCTTTACCGAAGAAGAGCGAGAAGGCTTCCAGAATTTTATCAACGCCGGATTTGTAGATACATTCAGGATTTTTACCAAAGGCAACGGCCACTACACCTGGTGGACGCATTTTGCCAATGCCCGCGCCCGAAATGTCGGCTGGCGCATAGATTACATGCTTGTCAGCAAAAGCTTAAAAAACAAGGTTAAAAGCGCAAAGATTCACGCCGACGTCATGGGCTCAGACCACTGCCCAGTCAGTATCGAACTTGATTCGATATAGCAGCATGTAGCAACAGAAAACAGTAAAAACAGTAGGCTAGAACGAACCATTGCAAGGCCGGGCCTTGCAAAATAAGAATTATGGTCTAATAATCTGCCAGGTCGTATTTTATTTCATCAAGCATACTTTTGTGCTCTTCATAGTCATTCAAAAATTCTAAGTAGTCAGTATCCTCCATCATTTCCGCGATGCGATTAGGCAACAACCATTCCGCCTGTCTTTCGCCCAGATAATAAGGCAGGCTGGAAAACTCCCACTGCCTCCATTGCCGGGGGTTTAAGTGAATATATCGGGAAATATGCTGCAAATAACCTTCGTTCAGTATGTGGCTTGCCTTGTATCGGTCTTGGAACAGCGGTCCAACACGTGTATATTTTTTATTAAAATAGGTGCTATAAGAACTGATTACCGCCAGCATCAGCTCTGTCAGCGCGTTTTTATCGTGGATATAAATTAATAAATGATAATGGTTTGGCATTAAGCAAAAAGCCAAAAGCTCTATTCTGCCATTCATGTGTGAATATTCGCGGCCAGAATCATCTTTGGTAGGCTTTTTACTCAGGTATCGCTTGAAAAGATTCAGAAAAACAGCATAGTCCTGCTCGTCGATGAATATCTTCCTCTTCTCAACGCCGCGATTATATACATGATAGAAAGAATCATCCGCATAAATTTTCAATCTGTTTCTGCTTGGCATATATTTATATTACACAATATTTATCAATTTGCGAGGCCCGGCCTTGCAAATGTGGTAGGATGAAGAAGGTATGAGGAAGTTTGCGGTTTTTGATTTTGACGGGACGTTAGTCCGGTGGCAGCTTTATCATGCTATTGTCGACCAGCTGGCTAAGGCTGGCTGGGTAGATGAAAAATCTTATCGAGATGTTAAGGACGCACGGCTAAGATGGAAAACCCGTGAGTCCCAAGATGCCTTTAAGGATTACGAGAAGCGCTTAATAGAATGTTACGAAAAGACTTTGCCCAAACTTACTGCAGATAAATTAGAATCAGCAATCAACAAAGTTTTTGACGAACACAAACAGCAAGTTTATGTTTATTCGCGAAACTTATTGAGTGAGCTGAAAGATAAAGGTTATTTCCTGATCGCTATTTCCGGCTCTCATCGTGAAGTTGTTGAGCTAATTGCTAAACATTATGGTTTTGATGATTGGGTGGGCACGAAGTATGAGAAAATCGAGGGTAAATTTACCGGCAAATATCAGCTGGCTGCCGCCGAAAAAGACATAATTTTAAATAAATTAATACATGAACATGACTTAAAGTTGGAAGAAAGCATAGGTGTAGGCGACAGTGAAAGTGACATACCAATGCTGGAGCTAGTAGAAAACCCGATCGCCTTTAACCCTTCGGAAAAATTATTCAACCATGCAAAATCCAAAGGCTGGAAAATCGTCGTTGAGCGCAAAAACGTAGTTTACGAATTAGAAAATGTTGACAGAAACCAGAAAAATGTCTATCATTTGTCCTGATATGATTTCAACCATTCAGAAGCAGCTGGATTTACTCCTCCTCGGCCTTAACAGGCTGTGCTTCAAATTGGTTGAAGCTTCGCGTAACTACTAAATACGCCAAGCGCAGTCCAAACCAAGCAAGCTTCGACCGACGAAGCTTTTTAAATTTAAAAAGGAAATTATATATGTCAGTTACAGAACCAGGACCGGAAATAAAATTTGACAGCGGTTATGGCAACGAATACAGAGATCACGGGCAAGCCCTTGCAGCTTGCACGACGGAAGCAGCAAGGAAGGAAAGAGACCTTGCTTTTGCGCACCAGCTTGCGGAGAGTATCGAAAGGATGGGTGAAGGCTCCCGCACAGTAGCAGACTGCAAGGTTTCCGTTGAAATGGCAGGTGAACGCGTGCAAATGACAGCCGGACAGTACGCGGCCTATCTGGCTGAGATTTCTATGGGATAGTATTATTTGACAATAAAAACCGAAAGTGAAACAATGACTGCCGTGAGAAAGCAGATAATTATTATTGGAATTATTGACTCTCCGCATAGCGGCTAGCTTACGTATTCGACAAAGAATAATAGCTTCCGTCAAAAGCGGGAGTTTTTAATTGAAAAATTAAGAAATATGACATCAGCAGTTTTACTTCAAGAAAGCAAAGAGGAAAGACATGAAAAACCTCTTGAGAAGATAGGTAGCATCGATTTGATCCAACAAAGAGAATTTATGGGTGTATTCTTTGCGAAATCGGCTGCTGACCACTATTTCAAACATCTCCCTAAAGATTCAAGTTCTCGTTTTCAAGAAACAGTTCTCGACCTATTTACTGCTGACCATGACGACCTTGATCTCGGAGAAATAAGAGAGGCGTTTGTAGCTGGTTTGTGGGAACAAGGTTTCAAGCTTAAGGTAGTAAATGAGCAGTTATGCTATGCACCGGATAGAATAAATGGCGGCTTCACGCTGGAAATTAATCCTGTGGTAGTTTTCGATAGACTAGTTAGTGATGGTCTGAGCGCTTTAACAAATCCGTACGCAGCAGAAGAATTAAGTGAGCTTTACGGACAAATAGAAAATTTTCAGCAACTTAATATTGACAATTTATAGAGCTAATGAGAGAATAAAATTCATGAGCAAGCAAATCATTGTGAATGTGATTATTCTCCCCGGCAATAGCGGGTAGATTTGCTTTTTTATTAAAACGCGAAACTCCCGCTAAATAAGCGGGAGTTTTTAATTTAAGGAGATAACCGTGTACTCACAGGTGTTGGAGTATGAGTGCCTTCGGACCATATTCTGCCATTAGGCAGGCGGGTGATTTATATTTTGTTTCAGGACAGGTTGGCGTTGATTCGGATAGCAAAGAATCTTCTGGATCGATAGAAGAACAAACTCGTCAAGCGCTTAAAAACCTCAAAAACGTGCTTGAAAGCGCCGGTTTGTCGCTTGGGAATGTGGTCAAAACGACGGTATTTCTGCGAAATATGGATGACTTTGAGTCTGTAAATGAAATTTATTCATCCTATTTCGCCGGGATACCGCCAGCCCGGTCCTGTGTGGCTGTTTCTGAATTACCGAAAGTCAGTAACAATACAATTTTAATCGAAATAGAAGCGGTGGCCTACAAGAAAAATGGACATAGCTCTTAAGGACACATTGCTGGCAAAAGTTTATGATGTGGCCATTGAGTCGCCGTTGGAACATGCCCCAAAATTATCCGAGGTCATGGATAATAATGTTTATCTAAAACGCGAAGACTTGCAGCCGGTTAAGTCATTTAAGCTGCGCGGCGCGTACAATAAAATTGCTCACTTGTCGGAGTCGGAAAAGAAAAAAGGAATCATTTGCTCCAGCGCAGGCAACCATGCGCAGGGCGTGGCGCTAAGCGCTAAAAAACTCGGTATCGACGCGTTGATAGTCATGCCAAGTACGACGCCGGATATCAAGATAGAAGCCGTCAAAAGCTACGGGGTTAGCGTAGAGCTTTACGGCAACAGCTATTCAGAAACTTCCGCCCGCTTACAAAAACTAACTAAGGAAACCGGGCGGATTTTAATCCACCCGTTTGACGATCCGCTGGTAATCGCAGGCCAGGGCACCGTAGCCCGTGAAATTTTAGAACAGCTGCCTAATGTGGATTATATCTTTGTACCGATTGGCGGTGGCGGTTTAATAGCCGGAGTTGCCCAATATATTAAATTGATCGAACCAAGTATCAAAATAATAGGCGTAGAATCAACCGACAGCAATTCCATGGAATTATCGCTTAAAGCTAAAAAACGGGTGGAGTTAGAGCACGTAGGTATTTTTGCCGACGGGGTGGCCGTAAAGCAAGTTGGTAAAAATACCTTCAAAATAGCTAGTAAATTCGTTGACGAAGTAATGACCGTCTCGACCGACCAGACATGTGCCGCTATTAAAAGCATCTTTGAGCAAACTCGCGGCATTGTCGAACCTGCCGGCGCCCTTGGTCTAGCCGGACTTGAAAACTACGTTAAGCGCAACAATCTAAAAGATAAAAATATGGTAGCGATTTGCTCAGGCGCCAATATGAGTTTTGAAAGATTGCAGTTTATAGCCGAAAGAACATTGGTAGGTTCAGGCCGGGAAGCACTGTTTTGTGTGACAATGCCTGAAAAACCGGGCGCGCTGCAGATTTTTTGCGACAAGGTCGTCAACGGCTATAGCATCACCGAATTTAATTACAGGCTAAACAAACGCAAGGAAGCTAATATTTTCGCGGGAATTAAGGTCGGAGACGAAAGTCATAAGTCAGCTTTCATGAAACAGATGGAAAAGTACGGCTATAAATACATAGACCTGAGCGATGACGAGCTCGCCAAAGACCATGTGCGCCACATGATAGGCGGGCCAAGCGAGGCGGCAAAAAATGAAGTCTTATATGAAATAATCTTCCCTGAAAAACCGGGCGCATTGGCTGGTTTTTTAAAAAACCTGGGAGCCTTTTCCAATATAAGTCTGTTTCATTACCGCGGCGTCGGGGCTGACGTCGGCAAGGTCTTAGTGGGCTTTGAAACAACAGATATCGAGAGCTTAGAGAATATATTTATAAAAAGTAAGATAGATTTTTCTAGAGTTAAGTCCGCCAGCGCTGGTGTTTTCCTGTAATATAAGTAAGGAATGATTAAAACTGAAGAAGACTACTTGAAGGATTTAGTGGGGTTTGCTTCGGTTTCAGGGGATATCAGTGAGTCTAAAAAATGTGCTCAATACTGCGCCAACTTCTTTGAAGATAAAGGACTGCTAACCCATATTTTAGAATACGAAGGTTATCCAAGCATTATTGCGACGACTAAAAATACAAAACAACCCAAGATACTTTTATATTGCCACCTCGATATTGTACCCGGCAAACCCGAGCTCTTTATAATGAAAAAAACTGACGGAAAACTAAAGGGCCGCGGCGTTTTTGATATGAAGTTCGCTTGTGCCAGCTATATGAAAATTATCGACAGGCTGGGTAGTGAAGTGAAGAATTATGATTTTGGCGTTATGCTGGTTTTTGATGAAGAAATTGGCGGCCATAACGGAACTGAAGCTTTGCTTAATAATGGCTTTGGCTGCAAAGCGTGCATCCTGCCGGACTCTGGACAGGATTGGAATATAGAATGCAATGCCAAAGGCGCTTGGTTTTTGCGCGTTTCTAAAGCTGGCAAAAATGCCCACGCGTCCGTCCCGTTTGAAGGAATCAACGCGGCAGAATTATTACTTCCCGTGGTTAGTAAAATTCTAGAGCTCAGAGACAGCTATAAATACGAAGATCTATCACTCAACCTTACAAAAAATTTTTCGGGAGCGGCCATGAACCAAATCCCTGATTACGCGGAAGTAATTTTCGACATTCGATATAGGGATGAGTCGATATTAAAACAAATTCGCCGGCAGATTGGTCAAATTTGCACCGAAAATGACGCAAAGCTCGAAACAGTTGAGATAGGCAAGTGCATGAATGTGGATAAGGACAATGAGTACGTAAAAAAGTTTATACCTATTGCCGAAAAAGTTCTAGGCAGAAAAATAAAGCACGCTGACTCAGCCGGGTCAACCGACGGCAGGTATTTTGGAAGCAAAGGGATACCCTGTATAGTGATCCAGCCCAGGGGCGGAAACAGACACGGCGACGATGAATGGATTGAGACAGGCGGAATGGAAAAACTTACGGAGATGATCTTGCAATTTATTAAACAATATGCAAAAATAAGCTAGTAATGATGCGCGTACTCCAATTTTGGTTTAGCAACTATACTTTTGCCCGCCGGGCAGCAGTTGCTTAAGCATGCGTTTTTAAATAAAGAAAAACAAAAAAGCAAACAGCGCTCGGTAAATATGCCGGGCGTTTTTAATTTAAGGCTAAAAAGGATATTAAATGATGGCGGTAACAAGCGAAAGAAAATTAAGAAATGAGCTAAAATCGACTAGCGATAATGTACAATCAATAAAGTTAAATATGAAGCAACGAATACTTACTGACAGCCGAGTGGAAAACATATTGCCGCTCAGCAGTCCAAACCAAATTATTGGCGAGATACCGCAGTCGGAGCAGTCCGCTCAAACGGTCATAGAGGGCCGGGATGCTATAAAAGAAATTATTTACGGCAACAGTAAGCGCCTGTTGGTTATTGTCGGGCCTTGCTCCATCCATGATGAGCAAGCTGCTTTGGAATATGCGCAGTGGCTAAGCGCACAAAAGACGAAGTATGCCGGCGAGCTGGAGCTGGTAATGCGGACTTACCTGGAAAAACCCCGGACTACTATCGGCTGGAAGGGCATAATAAACGACCCGCATTTAGACGATAGTTTTGACATGGAAACCGGTCTTCGTCTCTCCAGGCGGCTGCTGCATAAAATCACAGAGATAGGTGTGCCTGTTTCAACCGAACTTTTAGATCTTAGAACGCCGCAATACACGGCTGATTTGGTTTCGTGGGGCGCAATCGGGGCGCGCACCATAGAAAGCCAGCTGCACCGCGAGCTAGCCTCCGGGGTGTCATTTCCAATTGGTTTTAAGAATGGTACCAGCGGTGATATCCAGACGGCTATTGACGCCATGGGTTCGGCTGAGACAAAACATAGTTTCATTGGGATAGATATGGACGGGCAAACGGCGGTTATAAAAACTAAGGGCAACCGCGACACGCATTTAATACTGCGCGGCGGCAAAAACAAGCCAAATTATGACAATGCCAGCGTAGCCAGCGCCGTGGAAATGCTTAATACCGCCGGACAAAAACCGAGAGTCATGATAGATTGTTCGCACGGCAATTCAGGCAAAGATTACAAAAAACAACCAGATGTAGCCCAAAACATTGCTGAGCAAATTAAAAACGGCAACTCTAATATCTGCGGCGTAATGATTGAAAGCAACCTGGTAGAAGGCAATCAGAAAATGGGCGGGAAGCTGGTTTACGGCCAAAGCATCACCGATGCCTGCGCCGGCTTAGATTCAAGCGAACAAATGCTACAGATCCTGGTAAACTCTATAAAATCCCGCCGCTAAATCCCAGCCAATAAGAACTAAAAATATAATTACTGTTCCGTTTTATGGCCGATCGGACACAAAACGGAACAAATTTCTATATTTTGATTGCTCAATATTGCTCCAAACTGAGAGGTGGAGTGTTTCGGAGAAACTCAGCATTTGAACTATAATGGTTTGTATGGATAAAAAGGGTATAAACAAAGGTATCAATAAAGACGAGTTCACAATTGCCGAACATCGCTTTAAAACAAATGACGGCATACATAAACTTTATGTCCAAGAATGGGGCAACCCTGACGGGACTCCTATACTTTTTCTTCATGGAGGCCCTGGTTCAAGATGCAGCGATAGGCATAAAATTCCCTATAATCCCAAAAAACATTATGTAATTTTCTTCGATCAGCGTGGCTGCGGACAAAGCCAGCCAAATGCTTCACTAAAGCATAACGAGACTAACTATCTGATTGAAGATATGGAGTTGATTAGAAATAAACTAAAACTAAAGTCGTTCTCTATCAATGGCGGTTCTTGGGGCTCGACGCTAGGGCTTTGTTATGCCATCGCTCATCCAGACCGAGTCATAAGCATGGTGTTAAATGGAGTTTTTCTGGCTACAAAAGCCGAGATAGAATGGTTTGAGCGTGGCGGTTATAAGCAATTCTTCCCTGAAGTATTTGAATTCTTGGCAACAGGCGTGCCTGATAGCCATTTAAACAATCCCGGTGCATATCACCGCCAGAAATTTATTACTGAAGGGAGAAAAGAATCTGCTTACCGCTATAGCGAAGCTGAGCTTAAAGTTCTAAGGCTAAATAACCAATATATTCCGCCGCCATATAGCAATGAATATGATACTACTTATGGTACTCTCATCACTCATTACATGGATAAGGCTTGTTTTATTAAAGAAAATTATATTCTAAAAAATGCCTCAAAATTAACTATGCCAGTGCATATAGTTCATGGACGCTATGACATGGTTTGCCAACCTATAAACGCCTATAATCTTCATAAAAAACTACCCGAAAGCAATATTTACTGGACTATGGCCGGGCATGCAGGATCAGACCGCTCGAACTTTGACGTCTTAAGTACGATATATCAATTAATTTATTAATTATGCTGCAAAAACAAGATCCAAACAAGCCGCTGTTTGAAGATTTACTTTGGAGTAAGCCGGAGAATAAAAAGTCGGCCGGGAAGCTGCTCATTATCGGCGGTCAGGCTGGCGATTTTATAAATGTTTCATCCGCCTATTCATTCGCTAAAGAAGCGGGGGCGGGCACCATCCGGCTAATTTTGCCTGATAGTTTAAAGAAAATAGCCAGAAATATAGAGGGCGTGGAATTCGCGCCATCAAATAGCTCGGGAAGTTTTGCTAAATCCGCCTTGGCTAGTTTTTTTGATTTGAGCGAGTGGTCAGACCACGTACTTTTGGCCGGAGACTTAGGCAAAAATGCCGAGACAACCATTATCTTAGACGGCTTTTTGCTGCGGGGTTCAAGGCCTACTACACTGTCGCAACATATTCTGGAGTCAATAGGTATAAGTTTTGGCCAGTTGGTAAATATGCCTCTCAATTTAGTAATAGAGCGTAAAATTTTTCAAAAAATTGCTGCGGCAACTGGCAGCCATGTTCCCCTAACTTCGCTAACTACATACGCGCAAATGGGAGAAATAATAGAAACTATCTCCGCCAAAACTAAAGCCAGCTACACAATTGTTGACGAAGATCACATCTGGTGCGCGCTAAACGGAGAAGTAATAAGCACCCAAACTAAGCCGGTTGATATTAACGGCTTAAGCGCCTACAGTGCCGTCTGGCTGATGCAAAATCCTAGCAAACCTTTGGAAGCTCTTGCCGCTGCTGTCTATGAATCAAGAAGGTAGTGGTGCCGGGAGGGAGAATCGAACTGTCCCCCACAGCTTTACAGCGGCGGCGGAAGTCGTTTCATATTCCGAAAGATGGTGCCGCAGGTCGGAGTCGAACCGACACGCTATTGCTAGCACGGGATTTTGAGTCCCGCATGTCTACCAATTCCATCACTGCGGCTAAATCTATAGCGTCTACCCCTCCTTCGCTTTAGGCTGCGGAGGGCAGGCAGTTCCCCCATCACCGGCAAGAGATTGTAATAAAATTGTACCACGCCCACGAGAAGTAATTTTAGGATATAATATAGTAAGCTTATATCACAAGCGGTTATTTTTATATGGATTCAAACGACAAAACAGATGAGAAGAAAAAAAGCGAAGCAGCCGCGAATTTGGTTCGAGGCAAGCTGAATAATTTGTATGATTGGGAACCAAATGCTAAAGAAGAAATCAAAGAAGTTAGTGAACTAAAGACACATCACGCCAAGCTTTCAGTCCACCAGCAATTTCTCGACCGGCTTAGCAAGTCAGGCCACAGTATGGAAAAAATCCAAACCGCCTGGCATGATTATTATCAATCGCTTGATGACAAAGGAAAGCATGAAGTTTGGCAGGAGTTTTACGCCGAGCATGAAAAACGCCGCGAAAGTAAAAAAACCGAGCCCAAAGTCGAGCAACCCCATCCGGCCCAACCCAAGCAGACTGTAACCTACGGCTATCAACCGCCTAAAACCAGAGTTTCCAACGTCAAAGAAGACCTGCTAAACAAGGTCAGCCAAAGAGCCAATAAAAGCCGCAAAAATTCTCACGCGCACTCGCTGGCTTTTGGACTGGGGATGGGCTCACTGGTAATTTTTATCCTGCTGTTTAGCTTTTTTAACGAGCGGTTTATCACGCCGTTTATCCGCCCCAGCCATAATGTCGGCGCTACCTCGATAATAGTTGACCCGACCAGTTCCGGCGACGTCAGCGCGGAACCAAAAATCATCATTCCTAAGATCAATATTGAAGCACCGGTAGTTTACGATGAAGAATCCATAGACGAAAAGTCCATACAAAAAGCTCTGGAGCGCGGCGTCGTGCATTATCCGATTACGCCTGAGCCGGGAGAGAAGGGCAACGCGGTGATTGTCGGCCACTCCAGCAGCAATATATTAAACAGCGGAAAATACAAATTTGCCTTTCTGCTGTTGAAAAGCCTGGAAGACGGCGATACTTTTATCGTCCACAAAGACAAAAAACGCTACGTGTACAAAGTTTTTGAGAAATACGTAACCTCGCCGGACGACCTTTCGGTATTAGACCCACCGGAGGACGGCCGGCAAGCTATTGTCACATTAATAACCTGCGATCCGCCAGGTTCATCAGCTAACAGGCTGATAATCCAAGCCGAGCAGATTTTCCCTAGTCCGGAAAATAACGCCAAACCCAGCGCCAAACCCAGCGCCAAACCCGCCCAAGTATCCTCCGAACCGGCCAAACTACCCAGCAATTCCCCCAGCCTCTGGTCCCGCCTCACCAGCTGGTTGTAATGAGAGGGGATGACTTCCCCTCTCATCGTTCGCTCCGCTCACTGCTCACCCCACAAAGCGGAATCAAGAAACCCGAAATAAATTCGTCTTTCTTTCAGCTTAATATTCTGAAGTCAAAGTAATCTTTTGTAGGAAAAAACTTTAAGCAATGATATATTATTAGTTACCTTCGCTACGGCGGAGTACTCAACAATAATTTAACTCATATCTCAGTACGCTGGGACAAAGGAGGCAACATGGAATTAGATTTTTAAATTCGCAATTTGCGAATTTTTTTATTTATTAATACAAGGAGAATAATAATGAGTGTTATTGAAACAACTCCCAACGTAAGAGCCATGGAAAGCCTTAAGCATGTTGGGTACTCAAATGAAGCAGCGATAGCAGATTTAGTAGACAATTCAATGGATGCGGGTGCCGACCGAGTACATATACAAATTGGCGCCGATAAAATAGCCATTGTCGATAATGGTAGCGGGATGGACCGGTTTACCCTAGAAGAAGCGATAAAGCTAGGATCAAATACCCAACGAAGTTCTGGTGACCTTGGTAAATTTGGAATGGGCTTAGTGACAGCATCTCTTTCCCTCGGCCGGAAATTAACGGTACATACAGAAGATGAAGGTTCGCTAAAGGCATACACGGTTAAGCAAGACCTTAACTTGATGATTGACAAGAATAAATATTACGCAGATTTAGACGAGAGCGTAAAGATAGGAAAAAGTGGCACTTCAGTCGTAATTCAGAATCTTGATAATCTAAAGTATAAGCACGAAACGCTGGTGAATAGAGTCAGGGAAGAACTTTCCAGAATCTTTCGACACTATATAAAGGCCGGCAAAATTATTAGCGTTAATGGCGAGAAACTGACTGCTTTAGACCCTTTAATGCTCGATGAGGAGGGAGCCGAGCTTTATTCGGATGATACTTATGATGTTAACGGAAAGATTATTAGAATCCGGGTGGCATTTCTCCCAAAGTTTTCAAAAGAAGAGCAGAAACGCCGAAATGTAAATAGCAGAACACAAGGGTTCTATTTAGTTAGAAACTCGCGTGAAATTGTGACAGCCAGTACTTTAGGTATGTTTACCCGCGACTGGTGGAATACTCGGATACGAATAGAGGTAATGTTCTCCGATGATCTCGATGCTGAATTCGGCATTGATTTTACAAAAAGTAAGTTAACACTTAAAAACTCTGTTCGTAATTTAATACACGAGGCAACTCGTAAGCAAATTTCCCACTTAATAAACCGTACAAAAAGTACAGCTAAACTTGATGACAAAGAGGCCATAGTAAAGCACAGCGAGAGCGAGCAAACAATTAGACAAAAAAATAAGCTGCTTATTCTTCCCAAAGGGAATAAGGAAATGAGAGAAACTGCCGGTGGCGCAGCTCGTAAAAAAACGAAGGCTGAAGGTAAAAGCAAAGATAGGCTCAACGTTTCAAAAACACACGAAGGTAACAAGGATCATCCAGCACGTGGTATCGAAATTCTTGAAGGTCACCATTCACAGTTTGGGCCTATATTTTACTGCTATATGGTCGGTCAAAAGACCATCGTAGAATGGAACTATGATCATCCATTCTATGAGCGCATGCTGCTAAGATTTAGAGAAGAGAAGGATGTTATTACAGCCCTAGACTACCTTGCATATTCTTTTGGTGTTGCAGAAATGACAGTACAGACCGAGGAGTCTCAGGACGTGTTCGGAAATTATCATAGTGTAGCTTCCAGTAACCTTAGAACACTCTTATCTTAAGTCTATTAATTTTTGGGGGGTTGGGCATAGAGAGCCGTCCTGATTGACGAGTGTCAAAACAACAATTTTAAGGCTTGGGAGCTAGCCGAACGAAATCTTTAGAAATTGATAAAGAGAGAGGCCGACTGAAAGGAGTCGCCCAAGCCATTGTTGTTTTTGACAAAGAGACAGTCACGACGGATCGACGCCCAATCGGTTTTGGATACTTTTGCCGAGGCAAAAGTATTGATTTGCTTCTTTATCTAAAAGAAGTAGTCTCTACTTATCTTCTTCAAACCTTAAATTAGTCATAAAAAAGCCGGACTTTTTCTTGTCTTTGGTTGAAGCGGAAATGCTGTAAAGTTCGGTGTAGTCGCGGTCGAACATCACCGGCATATTTACATTGGCTGGGATTAGTTTTTGGAAATTAATACCGTTAAAATCAAATACCAGTATCTTGCCGGCACTGCGGGTAAGAAGGCGATGGCCGTCCATCCAGGTAAGCTCCGCGCCTTTGTCAAGCGGCTGCTTAACTTTGTAGCCGTAGCGTTTTCCCGTTTCTGCATCGTATACGCTGAGGTATTGGCCGCTTTGCGACATGATAAAACGCGAGTTTTGCGAAAAGGCAACTTGGCTGATGGCGCCGGTACTCTTGAGCGTCAGCAAAAGGGCATGGTCCAGATTGCTTTTCTCCTTGATGAATTCAAGTGGATTTTTATATATGTAAGTTCGTTTTTCGCTCACCACGCCTATAACCGCGTACCAGTTGTCATCAAAACGGGCAAAATCCAACGGAATCTTTTTATTAACCGGGATCTGGCGCAACAGATGATTTTGTTCATTTTCACGCAAGATTATATCGGCTTGCTTTTTATCCCCCTTAGAAGTTATGGCCATCAGAATTTTGTCATCGCCATGAGCTTTGTAGCTAAGTACGTTTGAACCTACCGGCGTGACTTTTTTGCTGGAAACATCAATCCGACGCAAAGTTTTTTTTGCTGTTTCGTAAATATATAGTTGTTCGACCTTTTTATCATACAAATTCACTAAAGAGGGCTTGATGTTGAGAGTCCGGTTGATATTAAATGATTTTGACGGTTCGTCGATGTTAATGATCGCGAAATCCTGCCCGCCCTTGAAGCGGTGCAGGACCAGCAAATTCTTATTGTCCGTCGACCATTCTACTAGACTAAGTGTGTGGCTGCCCTCAGCCGGCGTTAAAAGATTGGCCGGCAGATTGACAGTTTGGGCCGCGGGCTTTTTGTCCCGCCTTTTGGCAAGATCATAGACAGTTAATTTATTCAGCTGGTTTTTTTCTTGCAAGACAATCCAGCGCCGATCAGGGCTTTGGCTGGCAAAACCAAATGGCTTGGCAGGAGCCAGCAGCTCTTTTGGTGTTAGCTCATTAAGATACAGGGCAGGGTAGCTAAAGCGTTCGACCTTGCCGCCCTCCAGCTCAAATGTCCGCTGCCAGCTGCGATAGCCCTCTTTAGAAATTTCTACCGTATAAATTCCGCCGGGTAACGACAAGCGTGTGTTTGTCGGTTTGTTGTGCGTCAAGCCGTTTAGTTTTATGGTAGCGCCATCCGGCGCGCTGTCCAGATACAAGAGGCCATTTTGAATTACCTCGCCGGTCTTGCGGTTATAGTCAAACCCGTAAGCTTGCAATACAAGAATGAAGCTTCCAAAAGCCACTAAAATGACCATCAGCGCGTGCCCGATCATTAGGCGTACTTTGCGGTTTCGTTTCTTTTTGGGGTCTAGAAAATCCATAGGCAGTTACACCTTTATTATAGTGGAAAAATTATTGTCTGGTAAGACAGATATTGTTCTGCGGGAACTATATTGTATAATTGACTTTGTAATATATTTAAGATACAAAAATGGAACTAAAGTTTTGAGCGAGCCCAAGAACTACATCGAAATCAATGGTCGCAAGTACGATTCGCGTACTGGCCAGATGATAGGCAGCCACATTCCGCCAGGGACTACTGATAGCAGACCGGTGGCTAGCAGATCGATAAACATGGACGGGGTTATTCGCAAGCCTCAGGCTAAAACAAATAATTCGGTTTTTTCGCCGCGTATTAAGCCTGCCAAACCTGCCAATGTGGCACGCTCCGTTAAGCCTGCCAAGACTAAGTCTGTGCAAAAATCCACTACGTTAATGCGGCCAGCCGTAAAAAAACCCGAGCATAAGCCCGCCGTAAAAACACAGGAACACAACCCCCCTGTTATCAAGCATGCACCGGAAGGACGGCTTAAAAGAGCCGGCCAAGTTAAGAAAAGCCCGCACATCAGGCGGTTTAACGCTTCCCAGCACCGGCCTGAGGTGGTAAAACGACAGGCTCCCATGCATGTAGTCCATCAAAAGCCTGCCGCCCCGCGGGAAGAAAATGTCATCCAAAAATCTATTAATGAGTCCATCGACCAGTTTGATCAGGTAATACATGATGCTACATCGCACTTAGAAACATACGTAGAAAAGCACAAGCCGAAAAAACCGCGCAAACTGGTGTTTACGGCCGCTAGCTTGTCAGTAATTTTACTTTGCGGCTTGCTGATCTATCAGGCCGTACCAGCCGTAAATGTTAAGCTAGCCGGCAACAAAGCCGGTTTCTCAGCCGGTTTGCCCGCTTACAGCCCGGCAGGCTATGGCCTTAGTGATAACGTTCAGGCTAGCTCCGGTGAAGTCACGCTAGCTTACAGCTCGCGCACCGACAGTAAAGGCTACAAAGTGCATCAGCAGCCCAGCAACTGGAACAGCCAGTCCCTAGTGAATAATTTCCTTCTAGCCGAAAACAAACCCTACCAGACTTACGAAAACAACGGCAAGACAATCTATATTTATGAAGAAACCAATGCTACCTGGGTAGACGGCGGAATTTGGTACAGAATTGAAGGCGACGCCAGTCTTACCTCCGACCAACTTTTGCGAATCGCCAACGGCTTGTAAGTTCTTCCAATGAAGAACCAAATTGCTACTTTTGCGCCGGCAAAAGTAGCCAAAAGCTCTTGGGCGTCGATCCGTCGTGACTGCCTCATTGTCAAAAGCAACAATGGCTTGGGCGACTCCTTTCAGTCGGCCCAGTCTTTCTATAAATTTCATAAGCAAAGACTGGGCTAGCTCCCAAGCCTTAAAATTGTTGTTTTGACACTCGAGGTCAGGACGGCTCTCTATGCCCAAACCCAAAAATTTGAATTATCATTATTTTATTACCTGAGAAAAACAAGTTTTTCTCATCTGCTTTTGGTCAGCATTGATAAAACCGATTGGTTTGAATCAGGCTGCTTGGAGTCACTTAGGCCAAACCAAGTCCTGTTCGCTCCTTGAGTGAAATAGAACAGGACCGACTGGAAGGAGTCTTTGGCCTAACCAAGTAGTCTGGTATCTCAAGCCAGTAGTGTTTTATCACCGCTGCGGCATTTTTTGCCTACTTTTTGTTGCTGCAGAGAAAAAGTAGGAATTCGGTTCCTTATTGAAGGAACAAGTTTGGTTCTTTTATAAAGAACCTCTAAAATTAATCTGATGAGCAACAAAGTTAGTACACGGTTTGCGCCTAGCCCGACTGGGTTTTTGCATGTCGGGGGGATGCGGACGGCTTTGTTTGCCTGGCTGGTAGCCCGGCAGGCTGGCGGACAGTTTATTCTGCGCATCGAAGATACTGATCAAAAGAGGGAAGCAGTAGGCGCGGCGCAGCACATCATTGATTGCCTGAATTGGCTGGGGCTGGATTTTGATGAAGGACCGATTTACCAAAGCCAGCGGGTCAAGGAGGGTATATATAAAAAATGTGCGCAAAAACTTATAGATTCAGGCAGGGCATACGCTGATCCGTATACACAGCAAGAAGTCATAGAATTCCGCGCGCAAGCCAAGGCCAACAAACAGCCTTTTTTGTACCGGAACCACCGGCCGGATAATCCTCCCGAATGGAACGGTTCCCAGCCTTTAAGGTTTAAATCCGAGTCTAAAGAATATTCAACGGAGGATTTGGTGATGGGAAAATTAGCTACAGGCCCGGAAGTAATCGACGACTTTATTTTGATAAAATCAGACGGGTTTCCTACTTATAACTTCGCCCATATAGTCGATGATCTGGAAATGGCAATAAGCCATGTTATCCGCGGGCAGGAATTTATATCAAGTTTGCCGAATTACCGTAATCTGCATGAAGCCTTAGGAGAAGAGCCGCCCGTGTTTGCGACAGTACCTCATGTCTTAAATGAGCAGGGTAACAAAAAATTGTCAAAGCGGGACGGCGCCAAGGACATTTTAGACTATCAAAAAGAAGGCTACCTGCCGGAAGCCATGGTCAATTTTTTAGCTACGCTGGGCTGGAATGACGGAACCGAACAAGAAATTTTTAGCGTAAGCGAACTTATCAAAAAATTTGATTTAAAAAAAGTTCAAAAGAGCGGGGCGCACTTTGACGAGCATCGGCTAAAATGGATTAACGGCAGCCATATTCGGAATTTGGATATAGAAAAGCTTTATGAAAAGGTCGAGGGTTATTGGCCAGAACCTGCCAAAAATTATGACCGAGAGTATAAGAAAAGGGTACTGGTATTGGTTCAGGAAAGGTTGAAATATTTTTCCGAGCTACCGGAGCTGACAAAGTTTCTCTTCGAAGATTTACCGGTAAATCCAGTATTGATTTCCAGCCACAAACAGCTCAAGAAATTCTCTAAAGGGGAGCTAAAAGCCATGCTTGAACAAGCTAAAAATTCATTGGAGCAAAGTGATTTTACGATTGATGACTTAACTAGCAGGTTGAATGACCTGCTCGAGAAAACCGGCCAAAAGCCTGCCGTTTTATTTAGTTTAATCCGCATTGCCACTACCCAGTCACCGGCCAGCCCCGCTCTGGCTGAATCCATGTCGGTTTTAGGCAAAGACCTAAGCTTAAAAAGAATAAACCGGCAGATAAAAGCATTGTAAACTTATGATTGTTAACTCAAAGTGTTTTAGGTTATAATTTTAACGATGATAGATGACATACGTCCCAGATCTGAAGGGGATAAATATAAAGATAACCCTAACCAAAAAACAACGGAGAATTCATCCGGCCCGTATAAGGAACCTTACCAGCGGCCAGTTGAAACTCCGCCTGCCAGTGAAGTTAATTCGCTGCCAGAAAATAGCCAGGGGTTTATTGGTGTACCCTCCATTCCGCCGAATAATGAACAAAATACCGCCAGCAAGCGCAAGTTCATGAGCCGCGGTTTGAAGTTGTGGCCCAGCAGCAAGCAACACAAGATGCTAGGCAGCGTCATCGGGGTATTTATCATAATATTTGGCAGCGGTGGCCTGTACGCGCTTAATAAGTATCTCTCCAGGCCTGCGGCTGATCCGGTAGCTGCGGGGTTTCAAAAAAGACCGCCAAAAACTACCGAACCGTCAAAACTAACGGGAGTTGAAGTACCCATAGGCACAAATAAGCGTCCAATCGTATCAATTCAAATGGAAAACAGTCCGGATGCCCGGCCGCAAGCCGGCCTGATAGATGCCGGCGTAGTTTACGAGGCGATTGCCGAAGGCGGCATAACCCGGTTTAATGCGAACTACCTCGAAGGAAGACCAGGCTATATTGGACCGATTAGGTCCGTCAGGCCATACTACGCGGCCCTAGCGGCTCCGTTTGACCCGATTTTTGTCCATGCCGGCGGCAGCGGTGCAGGTTTGGATAAAATAAGACATTTAAAATTAATGGATTTTGACCACAGCCCCAATGCCGGCGCGTTCCAAAGAGTCCGCGACCGCTACGCTCCTCACAACCTCTACAGTTCCATGAAAGCTATAACTGACCGAAGCAAGCAAAGAGGCTACAAAACCAGCAACACCAAAAGTTTTGTCCGTAAGAAAAAAGAAACACCCGCCAAGAACATAAAAGCCAAGTCAATCGATATTAATATTTCCAGCCCGCTGTATAACGTGCATTATGATTACAATAAAAAGTCAAACAGCTATAACCGCGTAATGGGCGGCAAACCGCACAATGACCATAAAAGCGGCAAGCGCATCTCACCTAAAGTAGTCATAGCTTTATCAATGAAGTATTCAAAGCAGGGAATTTATTCAGTTTATAAATACACAGGCAGCGGAGAAATGTTCGTATTCCAAGACGGGACTGTCACCAAAGGCACCTGGAAGAAGAAAAGCGACAAAGAACAATTTGTATTCATCGGCCCTGATAAAAAACCGTTGGAGCTAACACCCGGCCAAACCTGGATAACGTTAGTTGATAGGCCGGGCGCCGTGAAGTACGCGCCCTAGGCAATGAAAGGCAAGAGGGTGGGTACCGTTAGAACTTTTCAAAAATCAAGCACAAAAATTAACCTTGCAGATAAGGAATCCTGACGAAATGGTAGAACCGGGATATTTAGAAAAAGCCCTCAAATCAATCCGGACTTATATACTAAGTTGGTTTCTCGTTAGCGGATTGTTTTTGGTGGGCGTTTACTTTATTTTGCAATATTTCTTTGTACTTCAGCCATTGGCCGTAGCCGGAATTCTGGCAGCAGTATGGATTGTGCCGGGAGCTACAATCGGAGCTATCGTGGCTAAGGAAGTGAGCCGGCCCCTGGAAGCGCTGTCGCAGGCGATTTTGCACGTATCGCCGTCGCCAATTCCTATACCGGCACCCGACTTCGAAAAACTAACTTTGGCTAAAGAGCTAATCGAGACCTTGAGTCGGCAAGTTTATGATTACGCCTCTAAAAGCGGCGGGCTGGAACCAGCCAGCCGAAGCGCTGCCGAAATAAACATTCAGCAATTGCCTGTAGGCGTCCTCGGTGTAGATACAGATGGGAATATTATCTTCGCCAATCAAAAGGCCCGGGAATACGCCAATGCGTCGATCGAAATAATAGGTAAGAATCTATACAGTTTGTTTGATATCTTATTCCGCGGCCAGACTCTGCAGGATTGGTTAAGAGAGTGCGAGAATAACGCCGTGACTGCCCAAAAAGTCTGGCGGGGCATAAGATTTAACCCTTACGGCGAGCATATACAATATTTTGACATGGCCGTGCATTTCAGCAAGTCATCCGTCGCGGGCCAAAGCCAAGCTATTATCGCGCTATTTGACCAAAACGAGGTTTATGGAGCCGAGGAAAAAGGCCTGAGCTTTATAGCGCTGGCCGTTCATGAGCTGCGAACGCCGCTGACCATACTTCGGGGCTATATAGAAGTGTTTGAAGATGAAGTCAAGGACGGTTCACTTAGGCCAGAGTTAGCGGAGGACGTTAAAAAAATGCAAGTGTCATCCGAGAATTTAACGGCTTTTGTTAACAATATTTTGAACGTTGCCAAAATAGAAGAAAACCAGCTGACCTTAAAGCTTCATCAAGAAAATTGGCCGGAAACATTAAGTAAAATTATTGAAAATTTACGCTTGCGGGGCGAAGTCCACGGCAAAAAAATCGAACTGAATGTCGAGGCGAATTTGCCGCCCGTCGGTGTTGATACCATAAGTATAGCTGAAGTTATAACCAACCTGGTAGACAACGCCATAAAGTACAGCCCGCCGGACAAGACGCTTATAAAGGTCAGCAGCCATTTAACGAAGGACGGCTTAGTAGAAACCGTGGTGCAAGATTTTGGCGTCGGTGTTCCAACCCAAGTCATGCCGCACCTGTTTGAGAAATTCTCGCGCAACTACCGCAACAAAAACAATATTATCGGCAGCGGTTTGGGCCTCTATCTTAGCAAAGCGCTGGTCAATGCCCACGGCGGCAACATCTGGGTACGATCACAGGAGGGCCAGGGTAGCGAGTTCGGTTTCACGATTATACCTTTTGCTCAGTTAAGCGAAGAAGAAAAGAACGGCGTCAACAAGGAAATAACCCGCAGCGCCCATGGCTGGATTAAAAACCACAGTTTATCAAGGAGATAGAGTAGAATGGATATTATGGTTACAAGCTACGCCAAGAACTCATTGCAAGGTCTGGCTTTGCCCGGCTTGGAAAGGCGTGGCGCGTAGTTTGTAATGACGCAAATATCTGCTGATCCTATCAAAGTTTTATGCGTCGAAGACGAACAGTTTATCAGCGAGCTTTATAAGCGCGCCCTGGAGCGCGAAGGCTACCAAACCACTATAATCAGCGACGGGATTGAGGGCTTAGAGCAGGCTAAAACAAACCGCTATGACGTAATTCTGCTCGATATTATGGTGCCGGGACTTTTAGGAGTAGATGTCCTCGACAAACTCAGAAAAGAGGCGCCGAATTTAAAAGCCAAGATTATTATTACCACTAACCTGGAACAGGACGACAAAGCCCGCCAAGCCATAGAATCCCTAGCCGACGCCTACCTTATCAAGGCCGAGATCACCCCCAGGCAACTAGTAGAATTCCTAGACCACCTAGACCTGAAATAACTAATAAATTCTTCTGATGAAGAACCAAGCTATCAAATATTAGAATTCGAAATGTCTTTTTCTTAAGGTAAAATCAATTATAATAAAAGTAGTCAGCATACACACTATGGCAAAAGCCAAAAGCGTCCCTGCCAGACTTATCTAAACAACATTTAGTTTCCTGTCATGGAAAAGCAGACTGAACGGCTGCGAAAACCTATCAGGCAACTACTAAACCAAATTCCGTTCTTGTAAGTAAACCCTAATTGGAGTTGTTTAGATATGAGTTTTGTCGAAATTGATCAACGAGTAGAAGTAGTAACCATCTTTAAATCCCAGGGCGACCCGGCTACCTTGATATTTCCTTTCAAAATGCGCTGGGGCAAAAAAGAAATCACATTTTCGGAGCTGGGCCTGCGCCATCCGACCGCCAAAGGACAGCGCATGGTCCATGTGTTCGATATGAGCGATGGGATAAATGATTATCGCCTGGAATTCGACGCGGAAATGCTCACCTGGACCCTCACGGCGATTTTATCTGGAGATGCAAAATTGTGAAACACTATCATTTTCCTCACGATCGTGAAAAAAGTGATAGTAAACTTGGCAATAGTTTAGCGGAGCAAGCAAGGTGGGGAGAATTGCCGCTCAACAAAGAAGAGCCATTAATTATGCACATTGATTTGAATTCGGCCTTTGCCACTATTGAGCAGCAAGCCAGGCCGAGTTTACGGGGAAAGCCTATCGGTGTAACTAATCGAATTTCCAAAAACTGCTGTGTGATCGCCGCGTCATATGAAGCTAAAGCACTAGGAATAAAAGTCGGCATGGGCCTAATGGAAGCTCGCTTAATCGCGCCGGATTTGATTATGCTGGAGTCTGACCCTCCTAAATACCATTTTGTTTATCAAAAGCTTTGCTCGATTATGAAAAGCTATTCGCCGGACGTAAAGATGAAAAGCATCGATGAAGGGGTGATTGATTTTCATGGCACGCGCACAAATATCAATAAGCACCCATTGGAAGACATTGGCATGGAAATTAAGCAACGGTTGAAATGCGAAGTAGGCAAGTGGATGAAAATAAACATCGGTATCGGCCCCAATAGATTTTTAGCTAAAACCGCCGCCAGCTTGCACAAGCCGGACGGGCTGGATCAGATCGACCATAAAAACCTGAAAGAAATTTATAGCTCGCTGAAGCTGACCGATCTGACAGGAATTGCCCGCCATTATGAGGCCCGATTGAATGCCGCCGGGATTTTCTCGCCGCTGGAATTTTTAAACGCCAGCTCGGATACCTTGCGACGTCAGGTTTTTCACAGCGTAGTCGGCGATGATTGGTATCAGCGGCTGCGCGGCTGGGAAGTAGACGGCCAAAAAACAAGGCTGGGGCAAGTCGGCCGGCAATTTGTGTTGGACCAGCGCACTAATGAGAATTCGGTAATTTTGCCGCGGTTTCATTACCTGTGTGAAACCGTCGGCCGGAAACTGCGCTATCAAAATGCAGACGCCCGCGGGATTTTAGTCTGGCTAGTGTTAGAGGGCGGGGAATACTGGCAGCAGCGCAAAATGTATAGAACCAGTTTTTATACCGATAGGGAAGTTTACGTCCGGGCATTGTACCTTTTTAACCAGCGGCCTAGGGCGAAAGTAACTACCATAGGTGTAACTTGCTACCAGATAACACCGACGCGCAGATCCCAAGCCAGTTTATTTGAGGAAAATAACAGACAAGAATGGCTAACCGAAGCCGTCGATGAAATCAACGAACGCTACGATCTTTTTATGATCCACTCGCTAAATTCACTAGCAGGCAAGCGTATAGTCCGGCAAAAAATCCCCGCCTTCGGCGGCAGCAGCTACTTCGACCTTCTTCTCAAACGCGCCTAATAATCCAGTTTAACGCCAGTTTTTTGAGCAATCTTTTGAATCCAATCTTCCATACGATCAACCTTTCGGGCAAGCATCATATGCTCCTGCGTGATATCCAATAGTTGTTTGGCAAAAGAATCAAGAGTAGCTTGGGTTTCAAGATGAAGCCGTTTAACTTCGCCTATCTCTGATCGAACAGCCTTGAATTCTTCTTGTAAATATTTGAAAAGCTTTGTAAATTGATCTTCGCTCATGGCTTATTATTTTAGCATAGTCAGATAAAAATCCCCGCCTTCGGGGACAACAGCTACTTCGTCCTCCTCCTCAAACGCGCCTAAAACAATGGTCTATTGATTAACAGGATTTATAACTGTCTCAGTAGCAATAGCTAGCCTAGCTAGTTCTTCGGCGTCTTCAGCCTCTACCTGAATAAGTTCCCCGCCAGTTAAAACAGTATCCACGACTTCATTAGCTAATATGTCCAAGACCCTTTGATCGTCACCTTCTTCTCTAAAATTTGGTTGAATTTGCCTATGAGCACCTCTCATCCAATCCTGAGCCTGAAAAGTCGGATATGTTTTAACTCTTTCAGCACCCAACTCTCCAGTAAGTCTATTTGCTGTACCAGCCTCAGCCGTAAAATAAAATGGTGGCATTAATTTCTCCTATTAATAAAGCTATTTTAGTATAAAGTAAGAATTATACAATATTTAAACAATCTTTTGGATTTTTTTGGCAATGTTTTCGGCGGTGAAGCCGAACTGCTGGTCTAGTTTTTGGTAGGGGGCGGAGAAACCGAAGTGTTCCAGGCTGTGGATTCTGTTGATATCACCGACTAGGCCTAGCAGGTTGACTGCCAGGCCGGCCGTTACACCGTAGCGGGGAACATCCTTGAGCAATATTGAATCTTGGTAAGCCTTTGGTTGCTGGCGGAAAAGTCCTTCGCTGGGAACGGAAACCAATCTTATATTCTTTTTTGGCAAAAGCTTAATAGCTTCCAAGGCCGTGCCGACTTCGCTGCCGTTGGCTACTACTATTAACTCTGGCCACTGGCCAGCGGATTTCTTTGGCTCATGCACAATATAGGCGCCTTTGGCCGCGTTTGAAGCCAGGGCAAAATCACTCACATCTGCAACATTTTGACGGGTCAAAATCAGACCGGTCGGCGTGTCAGTATTTTCAATCGCTAATTGCCAAGCGACAGTCGTCTCAGCGGCGTCAGCAGGCCGCAGGACTAGCATGCCAGGCTTACCGGAGTGGTTATGCAGTTTTTCCAGCAAACGAAGCTGGGCTTCCTGCTCGACTGGCTGATGAGTCGGTCCATCCTCGCCGACGCGGAAAGCGTCGTGCGTCCAGAGGAATTTAACCGGTGTTTGCATTAAAGCAGCCAAGCGCAAAGCCGGTTTCATGTAGTCTGAGAAGGCAAAAAACGTGCCGCAAACAGGTATCACACCGCCGTGCAAACTTATGCCAACAGACAACGCTGCCATAGTGAACTCGCTGACGCCAACATGCAAAAACCCACCGGAAAAATCATCAGCGACTATCGGCTTGGACTTTTTCAAAAATCCGTCAGTTTTGTCGCTGTTAGCCAGGTCAGCACTCATGACTATCATATTACCGACTTCCTCCGCAAAATGGCCTAAAACATGCGAGCTACTGGCCCGAGTGGCTTGGTCTGGCTTTTGCTCTTTGGCAATTTTTGCCCAGTCAAGTTTTGGCGGCTGGCCGGAAAGATAGTAATCCATTTTTTGGGCTAATTCTGGATTTCTAGACCGCCATTCTGTCTCAGCGGCCTTGCGCTTTCTCACAGCTTGCCGCTTGTTCTCAGCAGCTGCTTCATATTCTTTTTGCACTGACTTTGGAATAACAAACGGGTTTGCTACGTCGCCGCCCAAACTTTTAATTGTCTTTTCATAGGAACCGCCGGCGCCGGTTATCGGCTGGCCGTGCATACTGACTTGATGCTCAAAAGCTTTGCCGGATTCATCCAGAGCACCTTTGCCCATAGTAGTGTCACCGATTATTAGGGTGGGGCGCTTCTTTTCCGCCTTGGCTTTAGTTAAAGCCTCGCGGATTTGCTTTTGATCGTTGCCGTTAATAGTAATGACATTCCAATTCCAGGCCTGGTATTTTTTTGCCGTGTCTTCAGTAGTGGCGTCTTTAGTCATCGTGGAAAGCTGGACATGGTTACTGTCATAAAACATAACTAAGTTAGCAAGCCCCAGCCTGCCAGCGATCCGTCCGGCGCCTTGGCTAATCTCTTCCTGAATGCCGCCGTCACTGATAAAGCAATAAATTGTATGTTCAGTCCATGAAGCCGAATCGACTTGGCCAAATCGGGCCTGCAAAAACTTAGCGGCAATAGCCGCGCCAACACCAAAAACGTGGCCTTGTCCCAACGGGCCGGAAGTGTTTTCAATGCCGTGCTCTATGGAAAGTTCAGGGTGCCCTGGAGTTTTTGAGCCCCACTGCCGAAATTGCTCCAGTTCTTTTAAGGGCATGCGGCCAGTCAGGGCAAGAATGCTGTAGAGCATCGGCGACATGTGCCCGGCGTCCAGGAAAAATCTATCCCGCCAAGGCCATTTTGGATCATCCGGATCCTCAATCATGAACTCGCTGTAGAGTACATGTATAAAATCCGCTGCGCCCATCGGACCGCCTGGATGGCCGCTGCCAGCTTTTTCTACCATGGCGGCCGAAAGTATCCTTACAACATCAGCAGCTTCGGGCTCAGAGCCCATTTCAAGAGCCCTTTCTATATAGAAAGAGGTTTTTGAGATGGACTTTCATCACTTTTGGCCGGCCTCATGATCCGCTAAGAAATTTCTCAATCCGATGTCTGTTAGCGGATGGTTGAACGCTTGCTCGATCACACTAAGCGGACAAGTAACTACATCGGCTCCGACCAAAGCACAATCCACAATATGCATGGGGTGGCGGATGCTGGCGGCCAAAATTTCGGTTTCAAAGTCGTAATTTTCAAAAATAACTACCAGTTCGCGAATCAGCTTCATGCCGTCGCTGGAAATGTCGTCAATCCGGCCAATAAACGGGCTGACGTAGCTCGCACCGGCTTTAGCAGCCAATAGTGCCTGCCCGGCGCTGAATACAAGCGTACAGTTAGTGCGAATACCTTCGTCGCTCAATGTTTTTATGGCTTTGACGCCCTCGGGAATCATAGGAACTTTGACCACAATTTTGGTATCAATTTCAGCCAGCTCGTGAGCTTCTTTCATTATTCCTTTATAGTCGGTAGAAATCACTTCGGCACTGACGTTATCTCCCACTATGTCGCAGATGGCCTTATAGTGCTTTAAGATGTTAGGTCGCCCTTTTATACCGACTTTGGCCATTAGGCTGGGATTGGTAGTTACGCCATCTAAAATACCGTAAGCTTCAGCTTTTTTAATCTCCTCAAGCTTCGCTGTATCAACAAAAAATTTCATCAGAACTTACGCACCGCGCCTTTCCAGACCAAAACCAGTTTGCTCTTGCAAGCCGCTCTTGGCACATAACGCAATTTTTGGCTGCGCTGCTCGTGCAACGTACCGCTTGTACGTTTTACTCC
>JAHWKM010000003.1 GCA_019347895.1 Candidatus Parcubacteria bacterium
AGGTGAAGCCCGGATAGTCGCCGCTAAGCAACCGTGCCTCCGTGCCGGCCGGGAAGGTGTCCACGCCATGCTGGAATGTTTGGCACGGAGTCTGGGCCGTCAGGCAGTCATTGGTATCGCTTCCCGAGGGCGAGAGGTAGCGTACGGTTGTAGTTTCGCTTTGCGCACTAACCGTACTACTAATGCTCGTATTACTTGCGAGGTTTAACGATACGTTAAAGCCAATTATAGCCGTCAATAAAGCAACAGCTATGGCAATTATAGGGTGCTGCCCTATTAGTCTAATGGTTTGTTTCATATACCCTCCGTTTACTTAAAGCTTTAGTATCATTTGTCAAGTAGTTCAATTAATTATGGTAGTGGAAGTTAGACTACAATGCAAAGCAAAGATTTATTTGTTTTTTGACAGGCCTGTTTGGAGGGGCCAGGAGGGACTCGCCCACATTCTGCGGGCCCAGAACTTTCATACTTACGGCATAGCCGCAAATCTGAAAGATTCTCTTGCGAAATGCCCCCGGCATTTCTCACCCCCGACACCCTTTTGGCGTGTCCGGGATTCGAGTCCATCCTCCAATGGAAAGGCCCCGTACAAAGCGAGGCTTTTTCATTGGAGGGCCACCTGTATCGCTATTGCAACTAGCCGCTTAAGCTTTACTATTAATAAGCGTGGGCAGTGGTAGTTATAGCCTCGGCAACATGAGTAAACTCTTGTGTATCCGAGATTGGCTGCGGATAAGAGAGCAACACGGCCTTAACGGCGGGCTGGCCTTCGGCAAAAGGAGATTGTTGATATTGCTGAGGATTTTGCACGAAACCAAGTCTTTCGTAGAAAGCGAGTCTCTGTAATGAGACGGGGTCGCTTTGATCGGGTGGATCTGACTCAAGTACCACAGTTTTACTTTGAGCACCCAAGAAATCACCAAGGATTTCGCTCCCCAGACCCTCACCTCTTCGGTCTGCCTCTATGGCCAGATGTTCAATGTATATAAAGTCTCCTAGATCCCAGTAGGACAAGCAGCCAGCGACCTCCCCTTTACTCATTACTAGCTGTAAAGAAAAGCCTTCTTTGCTTAAACATTCCTTTTGTGCGGCTTCAGGACGCCTTTGGTCTATGGGGAAAGCCTCAACATAGATTTTCCAGAATTCCTTAAACTCTTCGCTCTCTGAGTCACTGACACTGAGTAGTTTTATACTCTTCGGCTCTTTTTCCATACCTCAATCATAACAAAAAAACACTCTCACGTCTTTTAAGCATAAGCGGCTTGGAGGGCCATCTAGGACGTAATTGCAAACGAGATTAGAAGAAGTACAGTACGTATTTCGTATTGATTGTGCAGCCAGCACCAGGCGGATCTTTTCTATTTTTAACTTCATTAATTGAGTCACCGTTAATCAAATGAAGTCGAGACGTTGGAGCTGTTTCAAGCTGACAGCCATAGCTAGTAGTATACGAGTCGAGTGGTATAAAAAAGCCAGCCACAAACAAGACAATTAGTATAGTTACAGAAATTATTAGTTTTTTCATTTGACTTCAGTATAACAAAAGATCTCTCAGTTGAGAGATCAAAGTGCTTACGGTTTGGAGGACGCTACCGCAACTAAAATCAAGAACGCTGAGATTTATTCCCTACTTTACTAATTATAAAATTTCCTATCAATACAATTATCGCCGAAGGCAACAATAACAACCCATAACCGAGTACAAACTTACCACCCATAAACCCCTCTTTTTCATTATAAAAGTCTAGAAATCCACGATTTTCAACCACATTTTCACCGTGACAAGGTCGTGGTGAATCCTGGGGCTGAGAAGCTACAAATTCATCGCTGCATAATTGTGCAACATCTGTAAAATATGAAACTGCTATAAGAAAAAACGGAATAAAAAGTATTAACGCAAAAAGTAGGTATTTCTTGCTCATGAAGCTACTATAACAAAAAGTCTCCAAAGGAGACCCTAATGCTTATGCTTGGAGGGCCAGGAGGGACTCGCCCACATTCTGCGGGCCCAGAACTTTCATACTTACGGCATAGTCGCAAATCTGAAAGATTCTCTTGCGAAATGCCCCCGGCATTTCTCACCCCCGACACCCTTTTGGCGTGTTCGGGATTCGAGTCCATTCTCCAATGAAAAGGCCCCGCACAAAGCGAGAAAGCGAGGCTTTTTCATTGGAGGGCCAGCGGGGACTCGAACCCCGGACACCCTGCTTAAGAGGCAGGTGCTCTAACCAGCTGAGCTACTGGCCCGGCTGTCTGCAAGACAGCCGGGCTGGCCCATCATTGCAAACATCTTGATTGATTTGTCTGCAAGACAGCCGGGCTGGCCCATCATTGCAGACATTAAATTCTTTTGTGAAGGTTAGCTCTTATTGCGCTGCTCCGCTTTACTTGTTTTTTACGGAATCTGGCATTTTGAAGGCCTTCATATGCTTTATAGTATATCAGTCGAAGCGGTCTTCGAAACTTTGTAGAAGTTACTTTTCCGTTGTTATGATCCGTGAAACGCTTTTTAAGATTACTTGTTGAACCGTAGTAATGCCGTCCATCTTCCCCGGAAACAAGTATATAAAAATAATACATACCTAAAAATTATCATACGGAGAAAGTATAACCACAAACTTTTTAGCAGGTTACCCCTGTTATGACAACGGTTTTTCTGAAATAAGTTGTCAATGTAAGTATGTTAAGCACAATGATAAAATTGAGTTATGCATTCGGGGAAGCAGAAGCTGCGAAAAAAGCTGTTACTACGCCGGCAACTAATGGATGCTCAAGAAGTGGCAGCCAAAAGTAATAATATTACCCATACACTGATCGACAGCGTGGATTGGCGGTCAGTAAAATTCCTGCACATCTATACTCCACTCAGGAAATGGAACGAGATAGATACTGGTCTAATCAAGGCTACTGCAGCGCAGCGCTGGCCGCATATTGAAATTGTTTCGCCGGCTCCGGATAAAAACCAACCGTTCCCCGTCGAAAAATTTGACCTGATTATTGTGCCAGTTTTAGGGTTTGACAAGGATAAATATCGTCTAGGCTACGGCGGCGGCTGGTACGACCGTTTCTTGGCAGGCCAAAAACAGGCCCGAACTATCGGCTTGGCCTATAAGGACGCGCTCATAGAAAACTTGCCGCGCGAAAGCCACGATATTTCTCTGACTACTATACTGACAGATTAATATTATTAGTTACTTATATATTAATATTAATAATCTTTTGCTAACATTACCCTATGGGGCTCCATGTTGCGGGGGCTCCATGTTGCGATCTCTACGTCCGCTGTAGAAAGCGATCCTTTTAATGAGTCTGCTTTAGAAGCTTTTAATTCTATTGGCTGCAACCAGTCAGTTGTCCCTTATACTTTAGTACCTGAAAGCGTAGAAATGCTCGAAGCTGCCGATAGTGTAACTGTTCTGGGAACGCCGCTTCACTATTCCAAAAAAACCGCCGAACTTCTCAGGCCATATTTTGAACCTTTAAAAAACGCGAATATAAAACGCTGGCTGGGTATCTGTGCCGGTATGCAAGTAATGGGCCTATTATATGGAGCTGAAATGAAGCGGGGCGAAGAAGTAGAAATAGGGCGTTCTATTGTCAAAGCCGTTGACGGGCAAGAAACAGATCTGCTGTTATCCGGCTTGGGGAAATACTTTTTTATAAACAATCTACATACGGCGTCTCTTGATATAAATGATGCGCCCGATGTGGTTCATGTTGCTAGCTCCTTGAAAACACCTGGAGTTACCGAAACTGGCTGCGAAGTCCAGATTATGAGAGTCCTCGGAAAAAACAATTGGTACGGCATACAAGGACATCCAGAAAAAGGTTTTGATGGTCTTAAAATTCTCCGCAACTTTTTAGATTTGCCGCAGCCGGAGTATGTTGATTCTGATAACGCCTTTAATAATCATGAATATAGAACCAGGCAAAACAGGTCTGGATTATGGGTAGTTAATGGTCAAGATTCCTCTCCGCCTCACCCATCAATGCACCTACCTTCTGACCAAAGTATTAGAGAGTTGTTAGCCGCCTAACGATTTCAGGGTTTTTCGAAGCTTTGATGCAAGGTACAGCGAGCCCGTAATAAGTACTTTTGATTCGACCGATTTAAGCCCTTTTTTAAGTGCTTCTTCCGGATTGGGCGCCACTATGCAGTGGCTATTTTCAAAATATTCAGCGATGTAGGCTGGTTCAAGCGACTTTTGGTGATGATCTTGCTTAGTGTCAAATGAAGTTATAATGACCCGGCTGGCGATTTTTTGAACCAGCCTGGTCATCTGCAACAAATGGGGTTTTTTATTTTTGCCGACGGCTAAAATAACGCAAACTTTCTCCTCTCCAAGTTCTTGTTTTAAGCTGTCAATAAGAGCCTGCATTTTTTGGGTGTTATGAGCGCCGTCTAAAATAAGTTCTTTATCCTCAAATTTATATCTTTCAATTCTCCCGGGAATAGTTAATTTTAAAGTTTTTTCCAGGCTATCTGTTGGCAAAGGTTTTTTATTTTCAAGGTTAAAAATATGCTCGGCTACTTTATTTGCCAGCGTAAAATTGCGTTTTTGCAACATTGGCAGATCAATATTTTTATCGATTTGTCGATTTACTATCAAGTCAGCTTTTTTGGACTTTGCCTCAGACTTAATGATATCAATAATTTTACCGGCCTGATCGTTTGCGAATACGGTATTGCCCGGCTGCAATATGCCTGCTTTTTGCATTGTTATTTTCTGGATTGTGCTACCTAAAATATCGGTATGGTCAAGCCCTATATCGGTTATTACGCATATTTTGTTTACACCGGCGACAATATTGGTAGCATCTAACTTCCCGCCCAGGCCTGTCTCAATAACCGCGTAGTCAACCTTAATTTTAGCGAAATACCAAAAAGCAAAAGCCGTGAATAATTCAAAATATGTCAGCTTAATACTTAACCTGTTAAGTATACTTAAGAAGTTAGAAAACTCTTTACAAAATAATGCTTCTTCAAGCGGTTTTAAGTCTATCTGTATCCGCTCATTAACTTGGTCAATATGCGGGGAGATACTCAGCCCGGTCTTAAGGCCATTTTGCCTGAGCAGCTCGGCAATATAATAACTAGTCGAGGTTTTGCCGCTGGTACCAGCTACGTGAATAACCTTGATTTTATCCTGGGGATCTCCCAGCCGGTTCATCAAATTCTTAATTCTATCCAGGCTATAGCTGTCTTTATCGGGCAATTCCATAATGCTGCGCGGTAAAACAGTCTTCAGATCATCAAATGTGTTAATCCTCATAGTTTTTAGTGGTACCCGTGGACGGATTCGAACCGCCGACACCTGGTTCCGAAGACCAGTGCTCTAATCCGCTGAGCTACACGGGCATAATTAACATTATAAGCCATATGTTCGAATCCTTGGCTTGACCTACCCGTCGTTTTCATAAATGAAAACGCGGTCAGGCCCAGTCTGTTAGCCCATAATCATATTTTGAACTATTTATCCGTCTTGTTTTCGTCGTTTTGCTTTTCGGTTTTTGGGGCGGATAATAGCTTGGTTTCTTGGGATTTGTCGTATTTTTCTAAGGTCGTCTTTATAACTTTTAGCATTCTCTCGGCGTGTTCACGGCTCATACCAACCTGGCTAACAGATACCGGTTTGCCGTTTTGCGACTGCATAAACTGCAGCACCATGCCGTGTTTGTTAACAGTCGCGTTCATGCTGTCAGTGTATACCACGCGGTTGTCCACCGGCAGATACATAACAACTTGCTTCATCAGCATGTCCTCGATCCCACCAGCCAGTAAACTTTCCGGAATTGCTGTATCTTTTGGCACTGTAGCCATGGCCCGCAGCTCCAAAGCCTGTTCTTCGCTCAGCAGGAAGTGGTTGATTATCATATCGAGCAGATTGTCATTGGGCAGAATTTTCCCGGACTCGATTTGCTTCAATTCTTTTTCATCAATCTCTAAAGTCGTAGACACCTCGTCAACCGTTTGCTGCCACTTCTCTCTAAGGCTCTTAATTTTTTCGCCTAAAACCTTGTGCGGTTGTTCACTTTTACCCATATTATTTATGTTATACCCCTCTTTTTTTATATGCAAGCCCCCCACATTCAACTGGTATACTTAAGCACGATGGATATCGATAAAATCACAAGCTACGCACTTGAGTGCCCAGTGTATTTTCTCAGTGACACTAGGGGTCCCCAAGCTGAGAGGATTCAGCTTGGGGTAAAGCTCCGGAAAAAGCTGTACAAGTGGTACTGCTTTAGAGTAGCGCAGCTGAAAAATGTGCTGGGTGCTCGTTCGAGTCTGAGCCTGAGGGCTCTTCCCTCAGAGTCGAAGACCAAGAACGACTTGCAAGAACAAACTTGGTTTGGTCTGGAAAGGCGTTGTGGGTAGGTTGTGAAGATTGAACCTAAAGAAAATATACCGCTTAGCAGCTACTCTACCATGCGCCTCGGGGGCCCGGCCCGGTATTTGCTGGAAATAACTTCACCCTTTGAAATCGAGCCGGCTTTGAAGTGGGCTGAGGAAAAAAATCTAGACGTAATGATGATCGGCCAAGGCAGTAATATTGTCTGGAACGACGCGGGTTTTGACGGATTGATTTTAGTTAACAAAATAATGGGGCTTGAGATGCAAGACAATGAATATCAAGCTTTTGCTGTTATTGGCGGCGGGGAGCCATGGGACAGCGTAGTAGCCCGGATTGTCGATGCTAATCTATCCGGGGTGGAACATTTGTCTTTGATTCCAGGCACAGCAGGCGCTACGCCAGTGCAAAATGTAGGGGCATACGGCCGGGAAATTGCCGATGTGCTAGTCTGCGTTCAAGCATACGACAGGCAGGCTAATAAAATGGTGATTTTATCCAAGACCGAGTGTGATTTCAGCTACCGGAAAAGCCGTTTTAACACTGTCGACAAAAACCGGTTTTTTATCACTTCGGTAACTCTGGCCTTATCCCACGATAATCCGATGCCACCCTTTTATCCGGCTTTGGAAGCCTTTCTAAAGTCTCATAACATCACCCAGCACACGGCAAAAAACATTCGCCAAGCGGTTATTGAAGTGCGCAACAGCAAACTTCCCGACCCGGCCAAAGTCGCCAACTGCGGCTCATTCTTCGCTAATCCGATCATTGATAATATGCAGCTTGATTCACTGGTAGAACAATACCCAGGGATTCCGCGCTGGGAAATCGACAGCGATAATACCAAAATTTCAGCCGCCTGGATGTTAGAACAGCTGAAGTTAAAGGGTTATCATGAGCCTAACACCGGCATGGCCATCTGGGACAAGCACTCTTTGGTTTTGGTCAATGAAAACGCTCCCAACACCGCCTCGCTGCTGGCTTTTCGCGATGCAATTGTCAAAAAGGTCGAAGAAAAATTCGGCGTTACCCTGCAGCAGGAACCCGAACTGATTTAATATGTGGCTTACCTTTGATCTTATTTTATAATATTATTAATATTAATGACCGTTGAAGGAAGTTGCGAGGATATAGATTACGCTGCTCCTGTTGTTGACACCCTTATTCAAAGCGGTCTAGAACTAAATGATTGCGTAGTCATTGGAGGAGCAGCACTAGCTCTTAACTGTATCCGCCCCGCAGGTGATCTTGATCTAGTTTTGAACCCGTTTGTTTTTGATGAAATTGCTAACGCCGGACAAACGCCGGGAGGCTTAGCGGTTAAGGCAATGAAGTGGAGGGATAACCGGCTAATTGGTGAGACCCCTGAGGGGCCAATTACTGCCTTAGCGCTGGATCTCAATACATTTGATGGCAAAAGGAGAATTTTTACCTTTAGCGATTTTAAAAAGCGAGCCAATCAACAAGATTCATCACACGGAGAAATATACTGCGCAACTCTTGATGACATACTTGCTATTAAGGCGCGCTCGTGGAGTCTAAAAGGGCGTCGTGACGCTAGAAGAATACGCCAATATTTAAAAGTTGGTTAATTGTCGCTGGGCAGGGGGAACTGCAGGGCAAATTCTTTAACTTCATTATGAATTTGTACAAGTTTTTGATCGTCATTTCGAGCTTCAACTGCCTGCTTCATCCACTGCGCAATTTGCTCCATGTCGCCTTCTTTAAGCCCCCGGGTAGTTAGCGCTGGGGTGCCCAGACGGATTCCGCTTGGCCGAAATGGCGGGTTAGGATCATCGGGAATGGAATTTTTATTCAGGGTTAAACCTATTTTATCGAGTGTTTCTTCGGCAACCTTGCCGTTAATCCCAAAACTTGTCTGAACATCAACTAGCATAAGATGGTTGTCGGTTCCATTAGTAATCAGTTTAAAACCGCGTTTCATCAGCTCTTCAGCCAGTTTCTTAGCATTATCAACCACCTGGCGGGCATATTTCTTAAACTCCGGCTGGGCAGCTTCGCCAAAAGCTACAGCCTTAGCTGCAATCGCATGCATATGCGGACCGCCCTGAAAACCCGGAAAAACTTCACGGTCTATCAAGGTCGGAAGGTTGTCGACAGTTTTTTCTACCTTTTTTAGGGGGTTGCCAACTTTTCCATTACTTAAAATTAACCCTCCCCGCGGACCGCGCAGAGTTTTGTGAGTGGTAGAGGTAATTATATGAAAGCCGAAATCAAAAGGATTAGGCGAAACTCCTCCGGCAATTAAGCCGGCAATGTGCGCCATATCGGCCACCAAAACGGCTCCCACCTCCTCGCCTATTTCCGCGAATTTTGCATAATCCAGATTGCGAGGATAACCGGAAAAACCGGCTAAAATAATTTTTGGTTTTTCTCTCTTAGCCACAGCCAGCATTTCATCATAATCAATCTCTCCGGTTTCAATGTCCTTCATGCCATAGCGCACAAAATTGTAAAGCTTGGCAGAACTTGTTACCGGGTGGCCATGCGTTAAATGCCCGCCTTGATCCAGTTTCATTCCTAAGACAGTATCACCGGGCTCCAGCCAGGCTTGATAAACCGCAATATTTGCCGGCGCGCCGGAATGCGGCTGTACATTGGCGTGGTCGCAATCAAACAATGCTTTAACCCGATCAATTGCCAATTGCTCGACCTGGTCGGTAAAATCTTGCCCGCCATAATAGCGTTTTCCAGGGTAACCCTCTGAATATTTATTAGTAAAAACGCTGCCTAAAGCATTCAATACATCGCGGCTGACATAGTTCTCGCTGGGGATTAGCTCCAGGCCTTCGCGCTGACGCTTTTCCTCGCCTTTTATCAATTTAGCAATGACTTGGTCTTGCATAATGCTCTTCCTCTTCATATCCCCTATTTATAGTCGCTCTTTACTTCTAAATTATACGTGCAATAAAAATATAAACAAAACAGTACCAAATTATTGTCCGGCCGGACAGGTTTGTGGTACTGTTTGTTGTTTTTTTGTTTTGAGAATGGTTGAGGAATGGTTGTTTGGTGACATCACTTTTGATATCATATACCCCAAATGGCAAATACAAACGAGAAAATCGGCTCCCTAATTTACCAGATCAGGCAAGAAAGAGGTTTGACGCAAGCTGAATTTGCCCGACGGCTGGGCACCAGCCAGAGCGCGGTAAACCGTATCGAAAAAGGCCGCCAAAATCTTAGTCTGGACACACTTGGGCGCATTAGCGACGTACTTAACAAGCAGATTATTTCATTGGGCGGCGATACGGTTAACCTAAAAATTGAAGGCGGTCAAGAACTTTCCGGATCAATAGAAACAAGGGTTGCCAAAAACTCTGCGGTTTGCCTGCTTTTTGCAGCTTTGTTAAACAAAGGTACCACCCGGCTAAAGAACATGCCGAGAATTGAGGAAGTTAATCGACTCATAGAGGTGTTGGTTAGCGTAGGCGTTAAAATCCGCCGGATGGCTGGAAACGATTTGGAAATACGGCCGCCTGAAAAATTCGACTTATCCAAAATAGACAAGATCGCCGCCCGCAAAACCCGCAGCGTAATCATGATGCTGGGGCCTATGATGCATATGGAAAAACAATTCAGCATCCCCTATGCCGGCGGATGCAAGCTCGGCATTAGGACAGTTACGCCCCACCTCTACGCCCTGGAAGAATTCGGAGTACATATTGATACCAAAACCGGCCATTACCAGGTAGATGTCAAGAAAAAAACGCCCAAGCAAGTGGTTATGTATGAGTCGGGCGATACTACGACAGAAAACGCCATTATGGCGGCGGCCTACCAAACCGATGAAGTCATAATAAAAATGGCTAGCGCCAATTATCAAGTCCAGGATTTATGCTATTTTCTGAAAAAACTAGGCGTAAAGATCGAGGGCATCGGCACCAGCACGCTTAAAATCCGCGGCGTCCAGGAAGCCCATAAAAACATTACTTACTCTCCGATTGAAGACCCTATAGAATCAATGACATTTATAGCGGCAGCCGTCGCTACTAATTCAAAAATTACCGTTAAAAGAGCGCCGATTGAGTTCTTGGAATTAGAGATTTTGAAACTTGAGAAGATGGGTCTTAGGGTTGATGTGGGCGAGCAATACAAAGCCGACAATGGGCATAGCTGGCTAGCCGACATAACCGTGCACAAGCACAACGGTAAGTTGGTGGCGCTGGAAGAGAAAATTTATGCCCGGCCTTACCCGGGGTTAAACATAGACAACTTGCCCTATTTCGTGCCGATTGCCGCCGTAGCCAAAGGCCGCACCCTGATACATGACTGGGTTTACGAAGAGCGGGCGCTATATTATACCGAGATGCGCAAACTTGGCGTGAATGTGACCTTAGCCGATCCGCACCGCGCTTATATTGACGGACCGACTAAATGGCATGTAGCGGATATCGTCTGCCCCCCGGCCTTGCGCCCGGCAGTTTTACTGCTGATAGGCATGCTGGCCGCCGACGATATTTCGATTTTACGCAATGTCTACTCTATTAACCGCGGCTATGAATATTTAGCGGAACGACTTAATTCCCTAGGCGCCAAGATAGAAATTCTCCACGACATATAATTTTTGGTGCGGGCGGGGAGAATCGAACTCCCATCTCTTGCTTGGAAGGCAGGTATATTAGCCGTTATACGACGCCCGCGTCAATGTTTAACTATACTACACAGGCTCTAGCGCTCTATCAATCCAGCCGCTTATCCTTCTGTACAAGGTTACACCTTTCTCAGATTCGCCATTACAAACTACACTGATATGTGCTGTGCCGTGCGGCAGTTTGCTGCGGTTATTACGATTTTTATTTATTCGTTTATCGACCATGGTTTTTCGAAAGTTCTTGATCGGCAATTCCGTTATTGTCCGCCAGTATTTTTTGGCTTCTAGTTCATTATTGTCCGGATAAATGTGAAGTCTGACCGTTAAATTATCGTTTGTTAAATCACAAATTTCTTTAAGCCATCTAACAGCAATTGCAATAACAACCGGATCAGAATTCGATATACGGATACCCTCTGTGGTCTTTGAACCTTCGCCGATGTATAGACCAAGACCAAGCATCCATAAATCTCGGCGTGACAGCTTTCCGATCTCTGCTTTGCCTAGCTTCCTATACTTGGCAATATCTTTTAATCTTTGCTCATGCCTTAAAGCGCCGGATTTAATAGGTCCATATTGAATTCTTTTTAACATTTCTGTGTTCGGTGAAAAAGGCCTGTCCTTAAACCAATAGCTCATTGTACTTTTAGAGATTCCCAGAGTATCACTAATCATATTGTAGGAGTATCCCTTGTCCCTTAACGTGGTTGCTTCATGCCTAAGTGAATTCATATCAGCAGTATATCAATATCAGTTAATGGGTTCAATAATTTTTTAACTGGTATACTTAAGGTTGATTATGTATGAGGAAGATTTAAAAAAAGCATTTAAGCTGGCTGATGTGGCTGATGAGATTGGTATGAAATATTTCATGTCGAGGGATCTGAAAGTCGAGACCAAACCTGATGATACTCCCGTCACACAAGGCGACAAAGAAATTGAAGAAGCATTAACCAAAATTGTCGTGGAAGAATTTGGCGACAGTTACGTCGGTGAAGAAGGAGCTCGGGAAGGTAGCGGTACCCGGCGCTGGTTAATCGACCCGATAGACGGAACTAAAAATTTTCTGCGAGGCTTTCCGGTTTGGGGAAGCCTGATTTCACTTAAAGAGGCCGATGAGGTTACTGTGGCTTGCATCTCCGCCCCCGCTCTTGGCCGCCGGTGGTGGGCTACCAAAAATGGCGGAGCTTTTACACACGACGTTAACGGTAAACAAAGGCAGATCCAAGTTTCAGATGTCAAGAATCTGTCCGATTCTTTCCTGCTACACAACGCCATGATGACATGGGACAAGCAACCGGACGGGATTGATAAAGTCTTAAAGCTTCTTCGAAAAACCTGGCGACAGCGTCATGTCGGTGATTTTCTGGCCTTCATGTATGTGGCGGAGGGCGTGGCCGACGGCTGCTTTGACAGCTTCCCCGCCCTCTGGGATATCGAAGCCGCCCAGCTAATAGTTGAGGAAGCCGGTGGCGCAGTCTGGACAAGCGCTAACGAGAATACTCCAGTGGACGAAAGACGTAGCTGTGTCGCCTCAAATGGCAATTTTCAAGAAACCATATTAGAACACCTAGGATTAAGTAAGTCATAGCCCTGCCCTGTTATAATATTTTGTACCGCGCCCCGGTAGCTCAGCTGGATAGAGCAGGAGACTTCTAAGCTCAAGGTCGTAGGTGAGAAATGCCTTGAATGGCATTTCGCAAGGTCGGAGCGCGACGGCGCGAGACATGCCGAAAAGAATTTTTAGCAGAAAATTACTTTTGGGCGAATCCTATCTTAAACCTTACAATATAAACCGGTACCTGCCCCGGTAGCTCAGTGGATTAGAGCAAGACGGTTCTAACGTCAAGGTCGGGGGTTCGAATCCCTCCCGGGGTACCAATATAAAAGCTGGTCCTTGTGACCGGTTTTTATATTGGATATCTCGGGGAATCAAACCACCGACCAAAAGGTCGGGGTGAAAAATGCCTGTGGCATTTTGCAAGGAAACCTACTCTTCAAAACTTGTTTTGAGAGACGTAGTTTCGGGCCTGCCGAAGGTAGGTCGAATCCCTCCCGGGGTACCAACTTGACAACTACTTAGCCTTATGCTATTATGTAGTTATGTTTGAACGAAAAGAAGATACGCATCTGCCCCTTTCTTGATCTTGAACCAAAAGTAGATACACCACCGCCCCCTCCTCTCCCGGAAAAAGAAGACACGCCACCTTCAACACCTGGTACGCCTGAAGGAGTGTGGCTTTAGCCACGCGATATCCTACCCGGGTACCAAATGATTACCTAGACTGCGCGTATTTGATACTAATCCCTATCCTACCTTTGCCCATGAATAGCGAGATTTGTTACTGAATTTAAGGTTAGTTTTTATATAATTGCTTGACTAAATGTCGAGTAGGATTTATGAACAATATTAATGGAAGTCTAAAGGGAGGTGATGACGATGCAGCTCCTGTCAAAAGGACTGTCTTCGGAATTGGCGCAATTTTATTCCTCCTAATCACTGGTTTGGTAGTGTTGTTTTGGATTTTTAGCAATTCTTTATCAAAATCAAACCGATCCAACCAATTCAGGTAGCGGAGTCACGAACGTAAGCGAATCTATAATGTTTAGTCTAACAAGTGACAAAGAAGGTTATGATTACGGCGACACAGCGGCTTTTCAGGCTACGGTTACAAATATATCTCCTGAAACTATCACAAAAGAAATTGATCAAGATTGCGCTGACCCGATTTTGCTTATAAATGATACCAAGCTTGAATCGCCGGAGTGCCAGAGAAATGAGTCGGAAATAGTTTTGGAACCCGGCAATTCCGTTTCCTGGCAATGGAGCTATAAAATACTTGAGCCAGATGCAGACGCTCGTTCAACCCAGGAAGTTGCATTGAAAGCCGGCAAGCATGAGCTATCCTCCCTCTGGCTTGGTGAGCCGCAAGAAAGCGTCGAATTTTCCGTAGATTAATTCCTCGCTAAAGAGGTATAATTGGGCCAATGCCTGAAAAATTCTCTTCAAAAGAAAAGAAGCGACAGTTTTGGAAATGGGCGGCCATCGGCGGAGTGGCGCTGGTTGGAGCCGGGGTTTTAATAGGATGAGAACTATTGCTCCTAAGAATGCTAAACTGCTTCCGCAAAAAGCTAAGCGGGTTTTCAAAGGCCAAATTTTTGATGTTTACCAATGGCGGCAAAAAATGTTTGACGGCAGCCTCGAGACTTTTGAGATGCTAAAACGGACGGATACAATCAAGATTATTGCTATCAAGGACGATGAAATAGTGGTGCTTGAAGAGGAACAGCCGCCTCACCCGCCCTTCATTGCCATTCCCGGCGGGCGGCATGATAAGGAAAATGAAACCGAGCTGGAGGCCGCAAAGCGCGAACTGCTAGAAGAAACCGGCATGAAATTTAAGAACTGGCGGCTGCTCAGCGTGGATCAACCGCATACCAAAATTGATTGGTTTGTTTATGTTTTCCTGGCCACCGAATTTGAATCCCAAACCGAACAAAATCTCGACGCCGGCGAAAGAATCGAAGTGAAGCTTTATAGTTTTGAAGAAGTAAAAGATTTGTTAAGCGACCCAAAGAACCGCTACCTGCCCAAGAAAATATTGGAAGAAGTCAATTCATTGCAAGAATTAAAAAATTACCCGGAATATTTAGCGAACTAATATGGTTCATGCCTTGGCTTATGTTGTCTTCATTTTACCTTTTACAGCCTGGTTGGGCTGGGAATTAAACAAAAGATATTCGCTTAAAGCATATTGGTATTGGGTAGCTGCTGCTTTTATAACCGGGGTTGCCGGCAGTTTAATTTATGGCCAGTATACAGATAAATTCGGCAATTTCCTGCTGCACATGAGCGGCGGTATTTCGGCTACATTTTTGTTTGTTTACTTTACAAAAACTCTGAAGCTTAAATTTATTAACTGGCGAATAACATTGCTGGTGCTTTTCGGGTTTGTCTCAACGTTAGGCGTGCTAAACGAGCTGGCAGAATATATTTTGGAGACACTAGGTTTTGGTATATTCAGCGATGATTCACATGATACCTGGCGGGATTTCGCGGCCAATATCTTCGGTATGCTGGTGGCTTGGGTTGCTTTAAATATCCTTCAAGTATTTGACAAAAAGTAAGCATAAATGCTATAATACAAATATATGGCCGAACGATACACACCTAAAGAAAACAAGAATAGCGAACTGTTGTGGGCATTTATATTGGGCGGATTTATCCTAGTGGCAGCCGGTCTCATACCTGATGGTTTCGAAGTCTAAACAAGCGAACACCTATAACCCTTACACATATTTGTAAAATCTTAAACAAAAATTAAAAACAATTATACAGACTCAAAATAAGCCAACCCGCATCTTATAACTTAACAAATATGGACGATCGTCTCTATTTGTTTAGTTTTGGCTTATGGCTTTTTGGTATTTGTTTTAAATTCCCTAATTTTGTCAATGTAAGTTTAATGCTTGGTTTTAAAGCTTATATGGCTGTGTCATAATTGTCATTACCTTGGTTCCTCATCATAAGAAGGATCTAAAGGATTTTTGGTGCCCGTAGTTTAACGGTTAAAGCGCCGCTTTGTGGAGGCGGATACGAGGGTTCAACTCCCTTCGGGCACCCCACAAAACTTATGGTTAAAGACTACTTCTTCAGCTTGCGATTGATATAAAGGTTTAAACACTTAATACAACTAAAAATTTTCCGGACGTTATTTTTAGTTTGGCGGAGTCATCGACAAGCTCGTTGCTAATGCCGGAATTGGTTTGCATGCTCATTTTGTATTTTGAGGGGTCGTATTTCAGGCCGCTTGAGCTTTTTACTTTTACTTCTCCAAATAAAGGAATCAACGAAAGCTTTTGGCCAATGGTGCCCGTAATTTTTACTTCGTCGGACACTATGAAAAGTTCTTGGTTTGGCTGGATTATTTTAATATTTTTGCCGGCGTATTTTGGTTTATGGAGCATAAAAATAATGCCTAAAACGTGATCTGTTTCATCGCCCAGGGCGTTGAGAATAATTATTTCATTCAGTCCTTTCTCTATGGCAAAGTCTATGGCCAGTTCCGTATCCAGATAGAATTTGTCGGTTGGGTATTTGCGGTAGATTATCCCGTCAATAATTTTTTGTGTTCCGCTTATTTTAGGTTTTAGTTTTTTGATTTTATCTGGAATATTTTGTATGGAATCAAAGTCGCCGATGACAGCGTGCGGTTTGTAGCCGAGCTCATAAATTTTATCGGCTCCGCCATCCGCACCTATCAAATAGGTAGAAGCGTTGATCAAATTTTTAGTAAAATCCAATTTAGCCAGGTTGCCGTTTACAAAAATAACCGCTTCGGCAAATTTATGCATTATTCGCTCGCTTCCAAGGCATTGTTAACTTTTGTACCAGAAAAACACTGCCAAGCAGCATGAAGGCTATGGCCATAATTACTAATATTGTGGCGAAAACTTGGGCGGTAGCATATGAATATGCGGAACTTTGCAGGTAAACTCCCAGACCTTTGTAGGCTCCGACGAATTCGCCTACTACGGCGCCGGTGACAGCATAGACCGCGCCGATTTTTAGCCCGATAAAGAATTTGTCCAGGGCCGCCGGATAGTTAACTAAGCGCAAAATTTGCCAGCGGGTAGCGCCCTGGCTTTTCATGTAATCGACTAAGTTTTTAGGCGTAGCGGACAAGCCGTCAACCAAAGCTACCGCTACCGGGAAAAAGCTATAAATCACCACTACGATAATCTTGGGCACGATTCCAAAGCCGAACCAGATTAAGAGCAGCGGCGCCAGCGCTATTATCGGAATCGTTTGCGAAGCGACGAGCAAGGGGTACAGAGCTTTCTTAACTGGAGTCGACAAGAAAATGGCCGTCGCTGTAATCACCGCGAAACATACGGAAATAATGAAGCCGGCCAATACTTCTACGAAGGTTACCAAGGCATGGTCGGCAATGATAGCCTTGGCGTCAAACAGCGCGCTCAGTATTAACGAGGGCGACGGCAAAATTCTCTGGCTGATCAGCCCGCTGGCCACGTATGCCTGCCAGCCTATTAAAATTGCCAGGGTTAAAAATAAAGCTGGCAGGTATTTTCTAAATTCTCTCATTGACAAGCAGTTCCCTCAGTTCTTTTTGGGCATTTAGCAATCTTTTTGTACTTAGTTTATCGATATCCCTCGGCCGCCGGGCGTCTACTGTCATTTGGCGGATAATTTTGCCCGGACGGGAGCTTAGTACATAGATTTCATCGGCCAAAAACATAGATTCGTTAATATCGTGGGTCACGCAAATAACCGTGCATTTAAGCTTTCGCCAAAGCTCAACCAGCCAAACCTGCATCTGCAGTCTGGTGATGGCGTCGAGCGCTGAAAACGGCTCGTCCAGAATAATTAAATCCGGTGTATAAAGAGCCGTCCTGATCAGAGCCACCTTTTGCTGCATACCGCCGGACAGCTCGGCCGGATAAAAACCTGCGAACTTGTCTAAGCCGAATTGTTTCAAATTCCTGTCAATATTTTTTTCTAATTTATTGTCCAGCTGGTTTTTGATTTTAGCCGGCAGGCGCAGATTTTCGCGTACAGTCAGCCAGGGCATCAAGCTGCCTTGCTGCGGCAGATAAGCAATGTTATCAGGCGCGGTTACCTTGCCGGCGGATTGTTTTTCTATGCCGGCCAGGATCTTGAGTAAAGTGGTTTTGCCGCTGCCATTAGGCCCGATTAGGCAAACGAATTTGCCCGGATCAACCGTTAGGCTAATATCATCTACTACTTTTAGCCCGGCATTGTTAACCCTATAGCTTTTGCTGATATTTTCAAATACAACCCGGTCTGTTGCTAGTCTAGTGGTCACTTATTCTATAAATTTGTTAGTGTAGAGCGCGTCGAAATTGACAGTGTCAACCGGTTTGCCGCTAACGTCTAAAACCGCGTCATTGTCCAGCATGAACTGCGGGTAATTCCGCCAATAACTTTTTTCCTGGATTCCCCAGGTCTTGCCGGGTTTTTGATATTTGCCGCTCAAATACTCCTGGCTGGCATAAACCAAGCCCTCGTCATCAAAAGTACCTTCAGACGCTTCAGCTATTAAAATCCGGGCGGCTTCGTCTGGATTGTTGCGGGCGAATTCATAGCCGCGAACGGTTGCTTTCATAAAGCGTTTCAACAAATCCTCTTTTTTGGAAATAGTGTCAGGCGAACTGATAATGTTTGGCGTGTAATAGTCCGGTATGCCGTGTTCTATGACGGGAAATGTATCTATGGCAAAACCGCTTCTCTCGGCTTGGATTTTTTCCCAGCCGTCAAAAATCCAAACAAAATCTACCTTGCCGGATTCCAGCGCTTGAAGCGGCGCAGTAGAAACTGTTACATTTTTGAAATTGCCTTCGCCGCCGTCGTTTTTTATAGCGGCCTTCATGACCGGTTCCTCATAGGGCATACCGTAACCGCCGTAGATTTTGCCGTCCAGCTGGTCTAGCGAAGTTATGTTATCGCTTTTCCTGGTAGCGATGGATGAGGTGTTGGTGGTGATTATAGCCGCGATTGACGTCACCTGCGAATCACTGGCCGCGTTGGCTACCACCCCTTCCGTGAAACCAATACCCGTATCGGCCTTGCCGGCGGATACTAAAGCATCAGAAGAAGCACTGGTGGAGTACGGCAAAAGCTTTAGCTCGACTCCTTCTTCTGCGTAATAACCTTGGTTTTTAGCCACATAAAGCCCGCTGTGGTTGGTATTCGGCGTCCAATCAAGCGCCAGCGTCACTTCCTCTAGCGGCTTTTTTGCTGTCTGTTCTTTATCATTATTAACATTCTTGGCTATTAAAAAAGCGCTTAGCCCAGCCACCAAGACCAGCGCGGCAATCGCAATTAATTTTATATTCTTCACGTTAATTCTCCCTTCGACGGCATTACCCGTACAGGTTCATTGGGTTTATCCAGGTGTCAGCTGGAATTTCTCAGCCCGGCTATCCCGAGCTCCCCATTTATATTTGGTAACGATAATTATAACAACTTATATGTTTAGCACCAAAGTACCCGTAGGCAACCCGAAGGCAAACAACACGGCCAAAGGTATCAATACATTGTCAATCCCGTTACGAGAAATGCTCTCGACTGCCGTGGCTAAAAACGGCGTCAACGCGAAAACGGCCAAGGAAGTTCCCGGCAGTCCGGGCAAAAGGACTATGTAAGCAAGAATACAAAGCGCAAGCGAAGTAATAAAAAAGGCCGCTGAGCCAAGCAAAGATTTAGTGTGCTGGCCAATCTGATAATGCCTTAATCCAAATCTATAGCCGACAATTGAAGCGAATCCGTCGGCTAATGACAGATGTAGAATGGCTATCGTAAAAATCCATGGCTGTGAAGTAAAGAGCGCCGCCAGGCCGATGCCTATCGGATACCATAATTCACCGCTGCTTTGCTGTTTTATTTTATGAATCGCTCCAAAAACCCCCAGCTGGTATGACAATAATATGCCGATGAAGAGCAATCCGGCCAGAGTTTGGATCGTTCCCCAGCTCATGTACAGCGGCCAAAAAGCAATGAAGGTCCCGACGGCGATATGAATAAATTTGCGCGTAGTCTCCGCTTCCAGCCTGTCTGTCCGCCACAAATATTCGGAGATTACAAGCAGGCCAAAAATTAACCCTAGAGAAATAATAGCTGCCATCGTTAGCTCTCGCCCAGCGCCTCAAAGTCCGCTACGTCCAGCTTTATACTGCTGCCGCTGTCCACGCTGCGTTCTAACAGCCGCCGCGCCAAAATATTTTCTACATATTTTTGCACTACGCGGCGCATCGGCCTGGCTCCCAGTTTGGCGTCATAACCTTTTTCTACCAGCCATTTTTTAGCCGGCTCGGATAGTTCAACTTGTACTTTTTGTTTGTCCAGCGTCCGGTTGATTCCGGCAATAATAAGGTCAATCACTTGGATTAATTCTTCCTGGGTTAGCGGCCTGAAGATTACCACCTCGTCAAAACGGTTGACGAATTCCGGCGTAAAAATCTGCTGCTCTATTATATGATCGACTAGCTGGCCCTGGAGGCCTACCAGGTCCTGCTTTTCGTCAATAGCTTTGCGTATACGGTCAGCCCCGGCATTAGAGGTGGCGATTATAATCGCGTCCTTGAAACTTACCGGTTTGTTGTCGACGTCGCGCATCACGCCTTCGTCCAGCATTTGCAGCAGCAGGTTAATCACGCTTTTATGAGCTTTTTCTATTTCATCCAGCAAGATCACGCTGAACGGGCGGCGGCGGATTTGCCCGAGCAAGCCCAGCTGTTCGCCCAGTATTGGAGTGATCAATCGTTTGATGTCTTCGGGACTCACAAACTGGTTCATATCGGCCCGAATGATAGACGTCTCATCGCCGAAGTAGACTTTGGCCAGCGCTTTAGACAATTCAGTTTTACCGACGCCGGTCGGGCCTAAAAACAAAAACGTACCGACCGGCCGTTCGGGATTTCCGACCCCGCTGCGCGAGCGGCGCAGGGCGTTGGCTATGACGGACACGGCCTGCTTTTGGTTTATGACGTATTTGTGCAGTTCGTCTTCCAGATGAAGCAGGGTTTGGGATTCATCGCCCGAAGATTGCTGGATTTTTACGCCGAACGTAGATTCAATACTTTGCTGGACCACTTCCGGCGTTACGTAGCCGTCGCTGGCCACCGGCGCCGCGGCTTCCAGCACGTTCAAGGCAGCGCCGGGCATGGCTTGATTATCCACATAGCGGCTGCCTAAACGATAGGCTTCTTTTAAGGCTTGCTGGGTAAACAGCACGCCCCGCTTATGCTCGATAAATAAAACCTGGTCCCGCAGTATATGGATCGTTTCAGGCTCGCCGGCGGCCGGTACTTGCAGCGGCTTAAGCTTGCTGGCAATAGCCGGATTATTGGCGCCAATCTGCTGCCACTGGCGGGGCGTGAGCGCGAAGATAATTTTTAGACTGCCTGAGTCCAGCACCTGCTGCAAAGTATTGGAAAGATCGACGCTACCGCTTCCCTGGCCGAAGAAAACATGGGCGTCGTCAAAAAACAGCATTATATTTTTAGCCCGCTGGGCTTCATTAATAATTTTAATCAGTAGACCTTCAAGTTCTCCCGGGGTTTTGGTTTGGGCCAGCAAAGAGGGCGCGTCCAAGGCTACTATCTGGCGAAATTTCATACTCTTGGAAACGTTTCTATCCTCGATTAAGCGATTAGCCAGGGCATGGATACAGGTGGTTTTACCAACGCCTATCTCCCCTACCAGCGTAATGGAGCTGGTACCGCTGCCCATGGCGTTAATCATCTGGTCGACTATTTGGTTATGCGGCTTAGTATCTATATAAAACCCTTGGAACTGGACTTCTTCGGTTATATTTCGGCCCAGGTAGCGCAGGATAGGCGTGTAGCCATAGGCCCAGTCGCGGGCCAGCCCGCCGTAGTGCTGTTTTTGCCGGGCCAGCTTGCGCTTGGACTCAATGCTGGATATCCAATTAATGCCTTCTTCAACTTCATTTAAATCCAATTTGATCCGGCGGAGCATATCGTCTACCCCAGGAATGGATTTTAAAAGCGCCACTAAAACTATCGAAGCTGGCAGATCCGGCCTCTGATATTGCTTTTGCAGATCATTGGCAATGTCCCAAATCTGCTCGGCTGTGCCTGGTTCCCGGCTTAAATATTCATCGAATATTACGGGGTGCAGCATGTAGCGGTTTTGGAAGAACCAGCGGGCAGGCGTATCCTTGGCGGCCTGCCATATGGCGTAAGCTGACTGGCTGTCGTTTTTAATACCGGCTAAGATTGCCGGATCCAGCTTGCCTTCCAGGCCAAACTCGTCTGTAAGCTCCTCCAGCCGGGAAAGTTCTCCCTTGTCCCATATATAAGCCATCATGGTAAAAATTGCAGGCACTAAAACAATACCGGCCAGTTTATTTTCCAAGTATAAAAGAGCTAACCCGCCGAACAAAGACAATAAACCTGCACCGTAAAAGCCAAGGCTAAATTTCTTATTGTTAATCTTTTTGGCGTAACGGGATTTTATAGCCCGGGCGCTGTTAATATTAACTTTCATGCCCCGCCCATCTTTATAGAAATTACCGGCAAAGCCACCAGCAGCAGAGGAATCAGCGGCCAGATAATTGCCACGATTAACCCCAAAAACACCACCAACAAACTTAAGACTAAGGCCGTCAGCAGCATGCCCAGGCGGACGGTAGCGCCAATAAAACGCGAAATAAAATTGTCGATGCTGGACTGGATAAAATTCTGAAAAGTTGTGGCTGATTGGATCTGTTTCCAGGGAGCGAACAGAGTTTTCAGCAAAGTGGCCACCGAGAAAACTTCATCGATAGTTTTTAAATAATTTACGGACTGCCGGTTAACCCATAGCCAGCCCCGGCCGTACCACCAGCTAAGTAAAAGAAGCGCAAACATAGTAGTAATTGTAGCGAGAATAACCTGCTATAGCCAGGCTGTTCAAATATGGGCGTTAAGCTGTAAAATAAGCTATGGTAAGTTTGATGAATTTACATACTCCCGGCGAGCAAGCCGATTGGGATTTGATTAGGCCAAGCGAACGCAATGGCTGGCAAAAATTAGCTTCGGCTACCGGTGGGTTGGTAACAGCCAGCAATATTTTATCCGCTGTTGGCTTGATTTTGGTTGTATTTGGATTATTTGAAATAACTTCCGCGAATTATATTAACGGGTCTTTGCTAATTGCCGCCGGACGGGCTTTTGATTTATTAGATGGATATGTTGCGGAAATAACCAAAACCAAAAGTTCTCTTGGCGAAATGATTGACGCTACTGTTGATAAATTTGAAATTTTTGCAGCCTTAGCAGCCATAGCAATCGCCGGCATATTGCCGCCGCTTGTAATAGCCGTCATGATTTTTATTAGTGCGTGGGCTAGCGTAGCAGCATTAGTTGCCCGCATTCGCAGCATCGAGATACACCCTAGCCTGATTGGAAAACAAGCTACCGCAGCCATATGGTTAAGTATAATTTTGTTTTTGTTCACTAATGCATTTGACGAGCTAAGCGGTCTTATATCGGTGTTGGCTTACACCTCCTTCGCTTTATTTGCCATACTTGGGTATTTATCCGCGGCCCAATACTCGAAGGAAGCCTTTCGCTCCGGGTCCCCTGTCAGCCGGCTGGTTAAAGGATTTGATAATTTTTTAATCGTCTTAAATTCCAAAAGCAGCAATGCCCGGCGTACATCGGAGCGTATGGATAGTCTAAAAGAACTTCTGCCCACCACACCGGATATAATCCACGCGTATAGGAATCGTGAAAAGCTGCACAATGAAATTCATAAGTATTTGGCGAATAAGCCTGGTAAAACTCTGATTTTTGTGGGCGGCGGCGACGGTACGGTTCATGAAGTGGTAAATGCTTTGATGGAATCAGAAAAATTAAATTCCGCGGCAGTGCTGCCGACATGGAGCGGCAATGCTAATGATTTCGCCTACATGCTCAACGGCATCTCCTATAGAAGAAAGCTTGCCAAAGTGTTAAAAGAAGGCAGGATAGTAAAAATAAAACCGCTGAAAATCAGCACCACCCATAAAAATAAAACTTCGGTCCGCTACGCCGCTTGCTATGCCAGTTTCGGTGCCACCGCATTTGCAGCCCATCAGTTAGGTAAACGCTTGCCTGTTAAGAAAAACTGGTTGTTTTCTACCCCTGCGGCTTTGATTCTTCAAGAGATTTGGGGCGTAACCGATGCCTTTAGAAAAGCGCCAGTGTTTAGCGCAGAGATTAACGGCGAAAAAATTACGATTTTCGAAGAGTCTTTTATGAACGGGTCCAGAATCGCTAAAATATTTACTGTCCCGCTGAAACTAACGGACAATGCCTATTATCATGCGCATCAGCCGGACAAACATCCATTTTTATCCCGCCGGGTTATACAAGCATTGACCGGCAGGAAATTCGGCAACGTTATCAGCGAACCGACCAGCCTTACGTTTAACGAGCCTGCAATCAGCCAGTTTGACGGCGAAGTCAGTAGTATCGAAAAAAATTCGAAGATTACAGTGAGCTTAGCCTCCCGCTCAATCCAAGCCGTCAGCATAAAATTATAGATTACTGGACAGTGCAGGGTAACTTTTATTACAGAACCCTTTTGTTCGAGTCCCTATACTATTTATTGTCAGAAAGAAAAGCGAGGAGGACCTATGAGAGGAAAGAGCTGGAAAAAAGTAGCCGACGAACAATACCAGCGAATGCCGAAAAATTGGCAGGATGATTGGCGGGATTTGCGCAGCACGGTTTATAGGTAATAGATAGTAGAAAGATTTTTAATTAAAGGGCTTCTTGCAAAAGAGCCCTTTTATCTTTGTCTTTTTCTATGACGCTACAATCTAGGTTGACAAGTATCTGAAATATTGTAGTATATACTCCTTATGTCGCTTACAGGTGAATTGATGGCTATAGATGATAAGCAGGTTGATGCAGCTATAAAGTCAGTTTTTCCATCGGGTTACAGTACTAATGGAGCTGATGAACGATTGTCCGACGAGCCATATAAGGTCTTAGCTTCATTAGGTCAGGAGGTGATAGATAGAGGCCTTGAGGAAAATCAGGTGGTATCTGAAGAAGAGGGAATGGTGCGATTGGGTGGGCGGCTCGGTCTAGCCATACTTATAGAATGCGGTGAAAATTCAGCATCCACCCGTTCTGATACATCGCTCAGAGACGAGTTAAGGGATATCGGAGATGGGCAAGTTGGCACCGCTATAGATGCAGTATTCAAAAAGATCAGTGACACTGATGAATGGAGCGAACTTGAAAATACATTGGATAGAAATTACGATGCATTAGTTAAACTAGGCCGTAAAATTATAGAAGTGACATTGGAGAGAGGTTCATTTTTTAACCTAGATATCATAAATAGCATGGAATGGGGTTGGTGGCTCAATCTGGCCATACTTAAAGAAATCGGCGAACGGCAACTGTTCAAATCCGCCGATTTACTAGAATAATGTGTACATGAAACTTGAGGACTTGAACTTCCCTATCAAGTTTATTTTTTGCAAGCATGAGCGAAAAAGTGCCTAGCTTTTTACCTTCAGAAGGCATATATAATTTTATTTGCATATATGGCGATAAGGTGTAAAACTGTATATAAGAATATGTTTGGAGAGATAAAAATCTAAGGTTATGCGAGAACGAAAGGTTAGTTTCTATAGCGAAGGCCACAAACTCACCGGTACGGTATACCTGCCGGATGATTACCAGCCTGGCGAGAAACGGCCGGTTATCATCCCGAGTTCCGGCTATCAAGGCTTTAATGAGTTTTATCCCAAGTTGTTTAGCCGTTACCTTACGGCAGCCGGTTATGTGTGCCTGGGGTTTGATTACCGCGGTTTTGCCGAGAGCGGCGGCCGCAAAGGCCGGGTGATACTCGATGAGCAAATCCAGGATATCAAAAACGCACTGACGTTTGCTCAGATCCAGGAAGAGACGGATCCCGAACGCATCGGCCTGTTGGGCTGGGGTATGGGCGCCTTTAACGTCGTCCAGGTCGCCGCGGCCGACAAACGCGTCAAGGCTGTCGCGGCGCTCAACGGTTTTTACAACGGCGAGCGTTGGCTCAAATCAATCCATTCCTATCTGCAATGGCACGACATCTTAGAAATGATCGAAGCCGATCGAGTGCGGCGTGTCACAACCGGTAAATCACTACGTACCGACCCTTTTATTCACTATCCGCTCGACCCGGCCACCAACCGCTACGTCCAAAAAGAGCTGGCTCCTTTGTCTCCGTTTGGCAAAAAAATCGACTTGCAGTTTACCGATTCAATAATGGCCATGGACGCCGAGCAAGTGGCGGCGTCTATAGCTCCGAGGCCGCTCTTTATCGGGCACGGCCGGCAGAATTTGCTGCATCCTTGGGAAGAAGCCGCCGCGCTGTACGAGTCAGCCGCGCAGCCAAAAGAGCTGTATTGGATTGACGGCAAGCACAATGATTTTATGTACTCCGACCACCCGGTCTTCAATGATCTTATCCTGCGGATGATCGAGTTTTTCCGGATTTTGCAGCAACAGCCGGATGTCCGCAACAAAACGCGCCCCACTCCGTTGCCAGACGAACTATACGCCGGCAACACCCGGCTGGAGGAGGCTCGCTCAGCCAATCAATGACCTTAGTATTATTTGCCAAATATCCGACATAAACTATAACTACTTATAATTTAAAATGTGCTCTGAAACGATATTAAGGGTAATGTCATTCTTCTCATCTACCTTAAGTTTTGACGGAGAAGCAACGTAATATGACCCATTATATCCAGAGTACGAACAGAGTTTTTTAAACTTCGCCACGCAAGGAACGCACAATTTGAAGTCAGCTTGCTTGATTAACGGGCTATAGAACTTCTTTGCTCTGCCACAAGAATTGCATTTATCATCAGCTTTGTTTGCGCGAGCGTTTTCTACAAAGTTATTGGCAGATTCGATCTGCCTTCTAAACTCTACAGCTATTTTGTCGCGTTCAGTTTCTGGCTCACCTAGAAGCTCATTTTTTAGCTGCTCAAACTCCTCAGAGTCAATCTTGCCCGTAACATACCGTTCAGCAAGCTTTACGCCTGCGCCACGGCCAAAAATCATCAAGTCGACGGTTATTTCAGCGTCGCGCTTAGCCAGCTTGTCATACGTTGTCTTATCAATCTTTCCTGCTGCGTATTGCTCACTCAGCTTCTGAATCGGTTTAGAGCGCCGCTCTTCGGCTAAACTTACTTTACGATTAAACTTCTCCTGCAACTCCTGAACTTGTCTCTGCTGTCTTTTCTGCTCGCGTTCGGATGCGCGTATTGAGCGATTTACGCTTCCTCTGACCGATCTTAGCGTTCCTTTGTAGCCCATTACTTCCTCCTAACGTTCTTAGACATACTATACTTAGTATATGTCAAGAATCGAGAGAACTGAAAAGTCAAAACCTATCTCAAGATATGACCGCAAAGATTCTATACGGCTAGCTTGCTACTTATGTGGTTCATCTGACAACTTAGATCGTGAGCACGTTTTTCCCAGGGTATTATTCAGGCCGAATGATCTGGAAGATCCTTTGATCCTTAGCGCCTGTAGAAGTTGCAATTCCGCAAAAGCAAGTAACGAAGAGTATGTATCAGAGCATTTTATGTGGACTACTGAGACTCCGGAGGCGGAAGTCTCCGGAAAGAAGTTTATCGAGGGCGTAAAAAAACGAGTTCCGCTCGTTATTGGCAAGGAAAAGATCCTTCGTAACGCACGTGCTGCGCGCTTAGCTAAGCTGACTGAAAATATGACAGATGTAACTATAAGGAGTCCGTCGGGAATAATTTTAGGTGAAGGTGGTCAAATAAAGATTGATTCGAAAAAGTTTAGTGATTTTTATTCAGATATAGCCAAGGGACTATTCGTTGCTGCATCAGGCTCACATAAAGACTGGTCAGAATACACAATCCACCAGCAATTCGATAGCTTCACTTACGGAAAACACTGGAATAAAGATACTTACCTTCTTCCTTTTCAGCATTCAGATTTTCGCGAAGAGTGGGACAGACATTTAATCTTCTCGGGATTTGTCCGTACTTTTCCTAGTGGAGTCTCAGCTAGTATGTGGTCGGTAGCGATTTATAATGAACAGCTCGGCATCGTTGTGTTCAGAACAAAAACTGACTAAGCGACACGGGCACAGTTATACTGCGAAAAAACATTAATTCTTGTACCAACAGGTTTATAGAACCCCGAGCAAATACTAGACAAATTAAGGTTCTTATGCTACTATTTAAATAGTAATCAAAAACAAATATGACCAGTGAAACTGATTTACCAACACAAAGCACCCCTAGTCTAGTAGAGCAATTAGGCACGAGCCAAGTTATGTTAGTAAATACAAAACATAATGCGCCTTGGCCGTTTGCGGAGTATAACCCACGTTTAAATGAGCAAAGTAACATTATGGCCAGAGCAATGGGTAGTGAAGCTATAAAAGCGTTTAAATTACACGAGGAACCTACTGACCCAAACGTAGTGAACACTTTTAACGCGCTTGCACAAGATAGACCTGCCTACGTACCTGTTGAAGCTGAAGAATTAACCCAAAAGCTACAAGACGCAAGTGAAGCATTTGGCGCAGATAGTGCGGGTATGATTGTAAAAACTAATGCACTACGTAGACCTATGTTTGGTACGGAGTTCAGCTATTTTAATACTTTTGCAGCCTTACAAATTAAAAGTAAACCATATAGATTATTAGCTAAAGAAGGCACTGCTGACATAGAGACGATTGAAAGAGCATTTAGTTTGCTTGCACCGCCCTCGTCAGTAGCAACGGCTAACGGTAACACTTATGCAGCGGTAGAATTTGTAGAAAAAGCAGAACACCCTACTAGCCTTACAGAGGATGAGTTAGCTGATTGGACAAACAGATTTAAGCAAGCTAACGTTGATATTGGTTTAGATATTGGTGATGACGATGTAATCCTGGATAATTTTGTGCGACATAATGGCAAGCTATACTGGTGTGATGGTAACCTAATGGGTGCCAAACAACTTGCGCTTGAAAAAGCAGCTGATTACTTTGCCCAATGGCAAGCAAAGTTAGAAAAATTTGTTGAAACTATATAAAAAAAGCCTGGAAAAATCTAGGCCTTTTTCATGGTCGGGGTGAGAGGACTTGCCCACGTTCCGCGGGCCCGAAACTTCATCTTTGAAAACAAGTTTTCAAGAGAAGATTTCCTTGCGACCCGCCCTGGCGGGTCTCACCTCCGACCTTTTTAGCGTCGGAGATTCAAATCTCGACCAAAATAAAAACTGCCGAAAAGGCAGTTCATATTTTGGTCGGGGTGAGAGGACTTGAACCTCCGACCTTGCGGTCCCAAACCGCACGCGCTAGCCAACTGCGCCACACCCCGATAAACAAGTTTTATTGTAAAGGTTCTAGCCAGGACTTGGTCACCTCCGGCCGCGACATCAAAACTTAAAATACCTAACAGGGGTAATTCTACCATGAATTATTTGAGGCGAGAAGACTTGCGCTAATCGATTTATTTTATTATACGTTGAATATGCTCGATTGAGCGGGCCAAACCGGTTGTTTCATCGATATCTAACAGCACGGCGTTGAACTGGAGAGGACCGGATTGCTCGATTTCATTGCGGCTGGACTTGCCGAATTTCCAGCGCTCGGCAATAACCGGTGTTTTAACCCCAAGAGAGGAGTGCAGCGTACCGCACATGCCTACATCAGTAATGTGCGCCGTGCCGCCCGGCAATACCATGGCGTCGGCCGTCGGCACATGCCAATGGTCGCCGATAACGGCCGAAGCCCGGCTGTCAAGGTAGTAGCCGAAAACTCGCTTTTCACTGGAAAAGTCTCCGTGAAAATTTATAATGCTCGCCGCTAGCTGTTGGTTGCTTAACACGTTAAGTATTTTATCGATTGTTTTTAGAGGATTATCAATTTCAGCCGGATTGCTGCTTACGGTTTGACCTAGTATGCTAGCAAACAAAATATTGCCATGCTTTGTCTCGACAACCTTCCAACCGCTGCCGATTTCTGTTTTCAGGTTCGCCGGGCGGATGGCCGGCACGTTCGGCTCGGCAAACAACTTCTCAGACTCTTTGCCCAGCAGGCTATGGTTGCCACCGGTAAAAAAATCTACCCCCGCTTCCTGCAGCTCCCGAATCTCCTTAGGCCCAGCACCCTTGCCCGCATCATCAGCGTTTTCTACCTGAGCTATTACAAAATCAGGCCCGGGCCGATTTTTGGCATCACCTAAATACTGTATGACGGCCCGTCGGCCCGGCTCCGCCATAACATCTCCGATGTAGAGAATTTTCATATTAAAATTCCCGGTAGTGCGAGAGTAGAAGGCATTACTGCCATTGTAGAATTTTTTTATTAATTATTTCAAGTAGCTCTGGAAACTTATCAAATCGCGCATCCAGCCGGAGCTTAAAATGGCCCATTCCTTGCAGTTCAATAAACTCGCCCTGAAGATTTTCGGCTAAATATCGGGCTTGTTCAATCGGACAGTACGGATCATCCCCGGAATGTACAAAGATAAATTGCTTGGACTTTTTCTTGATCGCCTTAAAATCAAACGGCTCCTCAAACAGCTCCTTAAGCATTTCCCAGCTTGGGCTCTCAACCAGCCTTTCAGTGAATGCGCCAACAAGGATGGCTGTATTGATCTTTGCCCCCTCCGGCAGAGCTTGCAGCAAGCCCAAAATTGCCACAGCGCCTGAGGAATGTCCTATAATTACCGAATCGTTAAAATCCCAGCCTTGATTTAAAAGTAAATTATTATATTTTTGAATATTGGGCCGATGCGCGTCGGGCAAATCCGGTATCCAAACCTCGTGGCCTGATTTTTTCAGCTCTGATCCGAGCCATGGGAACCAATTGCCTTGGCTGCTGGAACTTGTACCGTGCAAAATCAAAAACTGCATTAGCGCTTAGCGGCCACTGTCTAATATTTTTTGTTCAATCTCGGGATTAATCACCCGTTCGCTTCGCTCGCTAAAGTCTCTGATAAATATATAGAGTGTACCTGCACAGAATAGCAGCAGGAAAATTCCTATTATTATTTTAAAGTTAGTGCTTGGTTTCATGAGTGTTTGGCGAACCGGGCTCGGCTACTTGGCGAATTCAATGGCGCGCGTTTCGCGAATTACGTTGACCTTGATCGTTCCCGGGTATTGCATGGTCGACTCGATTTTGTTGGCAACGTCGCGGGCCAGTTTGATAGAGCCCAAATCGTCCAGATCAGTTGGCTTTACGAACACCCGTACTTCCCGGCCGGCGCTGATAGCGTAAGCCTTCTCGACCCCCTTAAATCCGGTAGCCACATTTTCTAAATCTTTCATACGCTCGACGAAGTTTTCCTGGCTGATGTTGCGGGCCCCCGGACGGGCGGCGCTGATGGCGTCCACAACTCTCACAACCAGAGCTTCAGTCGTAGTGGCTTCCATGTCATCATGGTGCGCCTCGGCGGCGTGGGCGACTTCTTCTGCTACGCCGTACTTGCGGGCAATTTCGCCGGTTATATGATGATGCTTGCCTTCGATTTTATGTGTCAGGGCTTTGCCCATATCATGAATCAAGGCGGCATACTTGGCGGTTTTTACATCGGCACCAATTTGCTCGGCCAAGACACCGGCCAGATGAGCCATTTCCGTACTGTGTTTTAACACGTTTTGGCCATAACTGGTTCTGAATTTAAGCTCGCCCAAATACTGCAAAATCTCCTTGGGAATACCGATAATACCTACTTCCCTGGCGGCGTCTTCTCCGGCCCGGACCACTTCCTTTTGAACTTGCTTTTGAGCTTTTTCGACAACTTCCTCAATCCGGCCCGGATGTACCCGGCCGTCTTTAAGCAGCATTTCCATGGTAATTCTGGCCACTTCGCGGCGCACCGGGTCAAAAGAACTGAAAACTATCATGCCCGGGGTGTCGTCAACCATGATATCGACGCCGGTAGCCCGTTGCAGCGCCTGGATATTACGGCCCTCTTTGCCTATAATCCGGCCTTTCATTTCCTCGTCTTCCAGTTTCATGGCCGTAACGGTGCGCTCGGCCGTAACTTCGCTGGCCATCCGCTCCATAGTCTGGATTAATATAGTGCCTGAAAGTTCTTCGGCATTTTCTTTGGCATCATTTTGAAGCTTATTGATCAAGCTTTTGAGATCCTGCTTTATATCGCGTTCCGTCATTTCCATTAATTTTCCGGCGGCTTCTTGCTTAGTCAGCTTGGCAATCTTTTCCAATTTATCCTGCTGCCGGCCGCGGATTTCGCGAATTTCATTCTTGAGTTTATCCAGTTCGTCTTCCGCCTTGCGCAAAGATTCGGAGCGCTTATCAAGGACGTCTAATTTTTTATCTAGGGATTCCTCGCGGTCGAGCAAGCGCTTTTCAATATCTTTGAATTCCCGGCGTCTTGATTGGTCTTCCTTGCGAGCTTCATCAACTAATCCTGCCGCATCTTCCTTGGCTTGGCTGACTAATTTTTCAGCTTCCGCCTTAGCTTTTTTTAACTCCTTTTGAGCGTTTTCCTCCGCGCTGCCTAATTTCTTTTTGTTTAAGTAGGTACTGACTCCAAAGCCTATCCCAATGCCGGCAATAGCCAACAAAATGGTTATCGGATCCATATAAAACCTTTCCATCGTTTCAGATTAGTGGTTTGACTGTTTGTCGAGCACCCTTTGTTTTATATAACTCGGGGGTAATCACTTTCACTTCATTAGCTGGCAAATCAGACAAATTCCCAGAAAACTGTTATTTCGATTGATCGTTACAAATTTACTAAACTTAAGGATCATCTCTTACAATCCCTTAAATTTAATTATAGCTTTTTTTTGCCAGCTAACAAACCGAACCTTATTTATTTTCTAGGAGACGTGACTTTAACTGCCTGGCCATAGAAGGGCACGTCCATAGGCTTGCCCTTTCCCCGCGCCAGCACTTCAATCGTCCGGTCCGTCCAGTCGTCGCCACTAGCTGCGGAGACGGGAATTTTTAAACCGTAAGCCAGAGCGTTAGCCACGCTCACGCCAATCCTAAGACCGGTAAAGCTGCCTGGACCTTGAAATACAATTATTCCTTTTATATCTTGGTATTTTTGGCCGTTTTTGTTTAATAAATCTTCTATTTTTTGATGTATTTGGCTTGATAAGTTTCTGTGCGCTTCCCAGATATAATAATCAACTTGTTTTTGGCCGTCGAACAAACCTATCTCGGCTTGCGGTTTATCGGTTCTAATACTTAAGATCATTGCCGTCTACGCGCCGTAATCATTTAGGGTCTCCTGATGGCGGGTCGATTATTATGCGCCTGGATTCATCGGGATTGGTTACAATTTTTATTTTGTAACGTTTCCGCGGTAATACATATTCTACAATATCGCTCCACTCAATAACCACGGCGGCATCCGGCTCCTCCAGTGCTTCTTTAATCTGATGATCTATCAAGCCGGGCTCGTCCAAACGAAACAGATCCATATGATGCAGTTTTATCCGGCCCCTGTAAGTTTGGAGAATATTAAATGTCGGGCTGGTAGCCGGCCGGTCGCTTTTAATACCGTCCGCCATCCCCCTGACGAAGGTAGTTTTACCCGCGCCGATATCACCGGTTATTTCTACCAAATCACGGGGCTTTAAAATCTCGCCAAGTTTTTGTCCGACCATCCGTGTGTCGAATTCGCTTCGGCAGGTTACTTGAATTTTTTTAATCATCTTAATTATTATACCCTCCGGGGAAACTTGGTTATAATATTGATAATGCTTAAATTATCAAACGCAATGACTAACATAAGTGTAATGTCGCTTAGGACCGGCGGCCAGGTTGGGACAGCCGTTCAAATGATAATCAACCCTAACAATTTAAAAATAGAAGGCTGGTACGTGGACGACAGGTTTAGCGGCCAGCGGCGGATTTTATTAGCGAACGACGTGCGCGACATAGTGCCACAAGGAATAGCCGTAAATGATCAAGAGGTGCTGAGCGAACCGGACGAACTTGTGCGGCTTAAACCTATTTTGGAGATTAATTTTCAGCTAACGGGCAAGCAAGTTCGCAGTCAAGGCGGAAAAAAATATGGAAAGGTCACGGATTTTGCCGTAGAAACATCCGGTTTAATTATCAAGAAAATTTATGCCAGCCAAGCGATTGTCAAAAGCTTGTCCGATGGCAATCTTAGCATTGATAGAACCCAGATTGTCGAAATTACAAACACCAGCATAATCATCGAAGACCCGACGGTAGAAGACAGAGTCCCGGCAACCGCGGTGGTCACTGCCCCTTAATTGCGGCCAGCGCCGATTTAATGTCTCCGTAGTTGTAGCCTTGGCGGGACAGGTAGGCAATGAGTTTTTGGTCGTCTTGGTAGCGCGTTTGGCGGCGTTTTTTGTTTATCTCGGCTTTTATGACCTCGATTTCATCGGTTTTGTCGGCGGCCAGAACTTCGTCGACTATCTCATCAACGACTCTTTTTTGCTTAAGTTCTAGCCGTAATTTGCGCTGGCTGATGTTTTTTAGCAGCCGCCGGCTTTCTACCCAGCGCCGTGCGAAATCAGCATCATTAACAAATCCCTTATCACTTAAGGTATTAATTATTTCCTCAACCACATCCTTTGATTTCCAAGGACTGTCCTTGGAAATAGGAATTTTATTGTATAAATAGCTTTCTATTTCCCAGCGGCTTCGGGGCCGGCGGGCTATTAGAGAGAGAACTTGGTTATAAATCTTGTCGGTTTTGGCTTGTTCTTTCAGTTTTTCTAAGTCAACCTTTGAAATTTCCTGTCCTATTCTCAAGCCAGAATTTATAAGCCCCAGCTCGCTAATCCCAAAAGCAAACTTCTCGTCAACAAAAACCGAATACCGTCCCTTTCTCTTAACCTGCGCCTCAATCCTAGTAATCTTCATAACGGTTCGCAATCATTAAGAGATATCATAACACCCGCCAGTAAGTCAGTTTACAGATTGATAGATTTAGGCTGATAGCCAGTAATGGTAGATGTCCAGCTCGGCGCTGAGTTCGGGGTGGAAGGTGGCGCACAAGATTTTATTTTGCTGAACCAAGACCGGTTCGTTTTTATGGACGGCTAGGATATTTACGTCCGGGCCGGTTGATTTAATGCGCGGAGCTCTTATGAAGGTCATGTTAAGTTTGGCCGGGAGCGGCTTTTTTCCTTCGCCGATTGACTCAAAACTATCGAGCTGGCGGCCGTAAGCGTTTCTTTTGATTTCAATATCTATTAAGCTTAAGCTTCTTTGATGGGGGTTAATTACCTTTTTAGCCAGTAAAATCGCGCCGGCGCAGGTACCGAAAACCCGTCCGCCATTTTTTGCGAATTCGCTGATCGTACTTAGCAAGTCAAAACTTTCGGCCAGATAAAATAGGGTTGTACTCTCGCCGCCGGGGATAATTAAGCCGTCTAAGTTATTAAAATCACCCGGTTTTTTTATCAATTTTGCCGATACTCGCAACTTGGCTAAAGCTCTAGAGTGCAGTGACGTGTCACCCTGAAGCGCTAAAATTCCAATTGTTTGTTTAGCGGCCACGATTTTGCAGAAGTTCGCTGTCGCTCAAATCATCCATGTTGATTCCGGTCATAGGCGCGCCCAAGTCTTCTGATAGTTTGGCCAGCATGTCCGCGTCGTCATAAAAAGTGGTGGCTTTGACAATGGCAGAAGCCCGTTTGGCCGGGTCGGCGGATTTGAAGATGCCGCTGCCGACAAACACGGCCTGCGCGCCCAGGCCCATCATTAAGGCCGCATCGGCTGGGATGGCTATGCCGCCGGCCGCGAAGTTTGGCACAGGCAGCTGGCCGCTGCTAGCCACTTGCTTTACTAAATCAAGCGAGACTCGATATTCTTTGGCGATCTTTGCCAATCCCGCTGGTTTTAGCTTATCCAAAGCTTTTAGCTGCTCGTTCATGGCCCGCATGTGTTTGACCGCCTCTACGATATTACCGGTACCGGCCTCGCCCTTGGTGCGGATCAAAGCCGCGCCTTCTTCAACCCGACGCAGGGCTTCGCCCAGATCTCGCGCCCCGCAGACAAATGGCACCTTAAAGTCTGATTTTTCGATGTGATGGAAATCATCAGCCGGAGTAAGCACTTCGCTTTCGTCTATATAATCCACGCCCAGCGCCTGCAGAATTTGGGCTTCGGCGATATGACCTATTCTCACCTTGGCCATTACCGGAATGCTAACGGACTTCATGATGTCTTTGATAATTTTCGGATCAGCCATGCGCGCCACCCCGCCGCTTGCTCTAATGTCTGCCGGCACTCTCTCTAGCGCCATAACCGCTACAGCGCCGGATTTTTCGGCAATTACAGCCTGCTCGGCATTTATCACGTCCATGATAACGCCGCCCTTTAGCATCTCGGCTAAGCCGGTTTTCAGCTTCAAACTTCCGCTCATTAACTATATTATAACACTAGTAATGTAATATTCTCTGTGCCAAACTATCTGTTATAAAAATTTTCTACGGCGTACTTTAATCCACCCGTAACCTTATCTGGATTCTGTTTAACCAGCAGTCTTACGTGGTCAACCGGCAGCCATTTCACCTCGGCTACTTCAACAGAGTCAAATATTATTTTTTGCCTTGGGACGACAGCTCGGTAAAGTTTATAAAATCGGTTTAGTTTTTTGCCTTCAAATTCTTCTTCTCTATATAGTTTGTCTAAAAATTCCAGCTTTAAACCTGTCAAATTAATTTCTTCCATGGCTTCGCGAGCAGCCGCTTGCTCATAGTTTTCTCCGGCGTCGACGTGGCCACCAGACGATACATCCCAGCGATCCGGCCAAAGCGGCTTAGTTTTAGTGCGTTTTTGTAACAGAATATTTCCCTTGCCGTCCTCAATAATTACCCAAACGATCCGATGCCGCTCCCCGGTTTGCCAAACTTCTTCCACACTAGCGGCCCTTGTAGGCTGATCATTCTCGTCAACAACTTGAATTTTCGGCTTATTCATTTGTAAATTATAGCAATAATAAAAATGGTGTTGCCAAGATATAAGAAATAGTGTATAGTATAATATATGATAGCTTTAGGTGGAGCAGAAATTGCTGAAGTACGTCCTGAGATGGCTAGCCTTCTATTTGAAAATATTCAGCAGGCCGCTAACATGGTGTTTCCTGGTAGTGATTCCCATCCTCGTTACGAGGACCCTTCTAAGCCAGTTGGTCTCGCCGTTGTGGTTGCACGTGAGGCGGAAGCCATAAAAACTCTAGATGTATTTGACCCTTCATCTTATGAACTTACGTCCGGGGGACTTACCTTTCATAAAAACAACCGTTCAGAACGTACAGAAAAAGCTTGGGTACCAGCCCAAAGACACAAGGAGCTTTTAGATGGTGAAGTTAATGATGGAATTGGCGTATTTTCTATGTTCGCTTTGGCAAAAGTTATTCACCTTATGCAAGATCCCGGAAGATTAACAAGCTTCGAGCCAGATAGAGCAAATATTGCTAGAGGTGTATCGGGCTTAGCTGGCGGATATAGGTTCAGGAACGCTGCGGATTCTGGTACTTTGGTGGCGGTAAGCGGGCTTTGGGAAGTACATGATCATGTGACTACAGCAATGTTTTATAGAGAATTAACCAAAAAAGGAGTTGCCGCTACGCACGTTCCCAGCCCAGACAAGTTGGCTGAAGAAATAAAAGATCAAGTTGGCAAAATTACAAAAGTGCACGAAGGCGAAGATGCAAAAGATCTGGACCAGGATCGTAAAAAATTAAAAGGTCTTCTTCAAATGATAACTCCTGTGTTGACCCGTCAAACGATGTAAGCCGAGTCAAATTTTTTGCTTAAATTTCTTGGTCGGCTAGGTCGCGGAGCTGTTTTTCCAGTTCGGTTAGAATTTTCGGATTGGCCTCCAGGTATTTTTTGGCGGCTTCGCGGCCTTGGGCGATTTTCTCGCCCTTGTAAGCAAACCAAGCGCCGGATTTTTCCACTAGCTCTTTGTCCGCGGCCAGGTCCAGCACGTCGCCGCTTTTGGAAATTCCCTTGTTGTACATAATGTCGAACTCGGCTTGGCGGAAAGGCGCCGCTACTTTGTTCTTTACGACTTTTACGCGAGTCCGGTTGCCGACGATTTCCTCGCCTTGCTTGATCTGTGAAATGCGCCGGATATCCATGCGCACGCTGGAGTAAAATTTCAGCGCGTTGCCGCCGGTGGTAGTTTCCGGGTTGCCGAACATCACGCCGATCTTCATGCGGATTTGGTTAATAAAAATCACGGTGGTGTTGGAACGGTTTATTACGCCGGTAAGTTTGCGCAGCGCCTGGCTCATCAGCCGGGCTTGAAGCCCCATATGCGAGTCACCCATATCGCCTTCGATTTCAGCCCGCGGAACCAGGGCCGCTACGGAGTCAATTACCACCAAGTCCACGGCGCTTGATCGAACTAACGTCTCGGCTATCTCCAGCGCCTGTTCGCCGTTGTCGGGCTGGGAAATGAGCAGGTTTTCGACATCGACGCCGACTCTTTTGGCGTAAGCCGGGTCAAGGGCATGCTCAGCGTCCACGAAGGCCGCCGTACCTCCGTTTTTTTGAATTTCCGCGATGGCATGCAGCGTTAAGGTGGTTTTGCCGGAACTTTCCGGGCCGTAGACTTCAATAATCCGGCCTTTGGGTATGCCGCCGCCCAACGCAATATCCAGGCTTAAGCTGCCGGTGGAAACGGTTTCGACATTGGTCTTATGAGCATCGCCGAGTTTCATGATCGAGCCTTTGCCGAACTGTTTTTCGATAGTTTCCAGAGCTAACCCTAAGGCCTTGCTCTTACCTTCTTTTTCACTGGTTTTTATCTTATTTTCAGTGTCCGCTTTTGACATCCTATCCTCCGTTTAATCCACCCATAGGGTATTTAGTATACACGATATTACATCAAGACTTAGCGGTTAAAAGCCATTTTAATTTAGAAGAGCTCTTTACAGGTTTCGCTTTGCTCCGCTTGCGAGCGTTTGCGACGCTTCTAAATTAAAATGGCTTTTTAACCTAATTTTGTCGGTTTTAGCCTTAAGCTTTATAATGGTTATAAGCAAAGAATTATGAGAATATCAGATAAATTGGTGGAGAAACTTTTGATTGACGCCGGCAAGCTTACCGCGCGCCAGCTTGATCCTCTGCGCGAACAAGAAAAAACTGAAAAACTGCCGCTGCAACAGATCGCCATCAACAACAATCTAATTGACGAAAAAGAACTGGCTGAACTCTACGCCAAAGAGATTGATGTACCTTTTATTGAACTGAATGCCAAAGAATTGCAGCGCGAGATACTGCGCTTGGTACCGGAGCGGATTGCCCGCCAATACCATGTCGTACTATTCGGCGTGGAAAATGACGGCCACAAGCTGCTGGCCATGGAAGACCCTGATGATATCCAGGCGTTGAGCTTTTTGCAAAAACAACTGGGTACCGACATCAAAGTCCATATCGCTACGCCCAGCAACATAGAAGCGGCACTGGACCAATACCGGGGCAATGACTCATCCGAGCTGACCAAGGTTTTAACCACCGAACAAGAAGTCGAAGAGGCCTTGGACGAAGTAGACGAAGAAGACTTGGCGGAGGATTCGCCGATAGCCCAAACCGTTAATTTGATAATTGAATACGCTATAAAAGCCGGCGCCAGCGACATTCACGTCGAGCCGAGAGACGCCCATGTTTTAGTCCGCTACCGCGTCGACGGCATTTTGAGAGAGGCTAATAAGCTGCCTAAAAAAGTCCACGGCCCGCTGGTTTCACGCATAAAAATTTTGAGTAATTTGAAAATCGACGAAAAACGGGTGCCCCAAGACGGCCGGTTTAAAATCCAGGTTGGCAGCGGCGTGTTCGCTCTGCGGGTATCTACCCTACCGATCAGCGAAGGCGAGAAAGTGGTTATGAGAATTTTGAGCGAGTCCAGCAAGCCGGTGACTCTAGAGGAACTGGGCTATTGGGGCACCTCTCTTAAAACTGTCAACCACTCTATAACCCAGCCGCACGGCATGATTTTAGTTACCGGTCCGACCGGCTCCGGCAAGTCAACAAGCTTGTTTAGTATTTTGAGCCTGCTTAATAAGCCGTCTGTAAATATATCGACTATAGAGGACCCGGTGGAGTACAAAATTCCCGGCGCCAACCAGACCCAGATAAACCCCAAGGCCGGCATGAACTTTGCCAGCGGTCTGCGCTCGCTGCTCAGACAAGACCCTAATATAATAATGGTAGGCGAGATCCGCGATTCGGAAACGGCCGATCTGGGAATCCAGGCGGCTTTAACCGGCCATTTGGTTTTTGCAACGCTTCACACCAACAACGCGGCCACCACTCTGCCCCGGCTGCTAGACATGGGTGTGGAGCCGTTTTTAATCGCCAGTACAATCCGCGCCGTAGTCGGTCAGAGACTGGTCCGCCGGCTTTGCGTTGATTGCCGCGAATCATATGAGCCGGACGATAACGAGCTAAAGCAAATCGCCGATACTTTCTACACCGACAATCCACAGCAAATGAAACTGATTCACCTAAAAGAAAAGGACGCGCTGGATAACGGCATCGGCAAGGCAAATATCAATAAAGGCACTGGTCCGTCAACTAACGAGCTGTCGACAAATCCCGCCAAAATAAACCGCTTGTGGCGGGCCCCGAGCAATGGCTGCGCTAGCTGCGGGCACACCGGCTATAAGGGTCGGATGGGCATTTATGAAGCTTTAGGCAGTTCGCCTGAGCTGCAAAAATTGATAGTAGGCAACGGAACCAGCGACATGATTCAAAATCAAGGTATAAAAGATGGTATGGTTACAATGCAGATCGACGGCTTTATAAAAGCCTTGCGCGGACAAACTTCCGTAGAAGAAATATTAAGGGTTACTTCCGAAGCATGAAAACAAGCAATTTAGAAATGAGCAATCAAGCCGGAGGCGCACGTGGCTAAATTTTCATATACCTCGACTAAGGACGGCAAAGCTATAAGCGGCGTGGTAGAAGCCTCGTCCAAACAAGCGGCTTTATTTACCTTATCGCAACAAAAAATACACACATTATCTATTAAGCAGGTAAAAAAACGCAGCAATTTTTTGTCTCTAGGCTTTGGCAATAAAGTAAAACTAAAAGACCTAGTCGTTTTTACCCGACAGCTTTCCACCATGATATCGGCCGGCGTGCCCCTGAACAGATCATTGACCACACTGCAAAATCAAACCGGCAACAAATATTTTAACCAAATAATCGGACAGGTCGCCAAAGATATTGAAGGTGGCGGATCTTTGGCCAGTGCCTTTGCAAAACACCCTAATGTTTTCAATGACATTTACGTCAATATGGTACGGGCCGGCGAGGCCGGCGGGATTTTAGACGATATTTTAAAAAAACTGGCCTCCCAAGTAGAAAAGGATGCTTCCATGCGCAAAAAAATTAAAAGCGCCATGGCCTACCCTATTGTTATTTTTACTATCACTATCGCCGCGTTTTTCGGGATCATGATTTTTATTATTCCCAAAATCGGCGCTATTATTCTTGATCTGGGCGGCCCGGACGCCGAGCTGCCGGTCTATACGCAGGCCATGCTCTCCATCAGCGACTTTATGCGGGCTAACGCGGTTATCATTCTGATAGCAGGTTTCGCCGGGGTATTTTTGATAAAGCGCTACATAAAAACGCCCAAAGGCAAATACCGGTTCCATTACCTGCTGCTTAAAATTCCCATAATAAAAACTATCATTGCCAAAATTGCCTTGGCGCGGTTCGCGCGGACTTTTGCCTCGCTAATGTCTGCCGGCGTGGCTGTTTTGGACGCTCTGGAAGTAACCGGCAGCGCCATAGGCAACAAGGTGATAGAAGCCGAGCTCAAGGAAGCCGCCAAGGCCGTCAAAAACGGCCGCCAGCTTAGCGAACCGCTAAGCAACAGCGTTTATTTTCCGCCGATTGTCAGCCAGATGCTGGCGGTGGGCGAGGAAACCGGCCAAATCGACACTATATTGGTCAAGGTAGCGGACTTTTACGAAGAAGAGGTTGACGCCGTAATAGAGGGAATCAGTTCTTTGATAGAGCCGGTTATGATAATTATTTTGGGCAGCATGGTCGGTGTTATAGCAGCCAGCGTGATGGGACCGATCGCCTCTCTTAGCCAGAACATCGACGGCTAGCGGCAAAAGGCACTTGACCCTGTAGTGAGCTTTTTATAGCATTTTCAGAGAAAAATGCTCAGCTTCAACGAAGTTGAAGTGATAAAAAATCTACTACGGGGTTGACCTGATTGTACTAATGCTTAATAATCATTGCCTAGATGCCTAATTCAAATTTCCTGGATTAGCTCATAACAATAAAAGAACAAATTAAAAAAAGGAGGGTGGGTCCTCATGATCTCACTTAAAAGAAAACAAACCGGCATGGCCCTGAGCCAGTCGAAGGGTTTCACGATTGTGGAACTTTTGATAGTAATTGTCGTTATCGGCATATTAGCAGCGATAGTAATAACAACCTTCGTAGGGGTTCAAAAGCGAGCTCGCGACAGCGAAAGGAAGTCTGACCTGCAAGCTATGGCCAGCCAGATCGAAGTGTACTTTGCTGATAACGGAAAGTATCCGACGCTTGATAATATGAATAATGTTAGTCCAACAGATTTCCGTACAAAGAACCTAAAAGGCTTGAAGGCAGAAGCTTTGGCTGACCCCAGTAATGCTGCCACTCAAACCCTAACCGCTACAGTTCCAGGAGCTAGTTCGACAGTACGTCAGTACTCATATGTTGTTTTGCCATCTCTTTGCGACAACACAGCGGGCAATGAATGTACCAGCTTTACCTTAGAAGCTAACTTGGAAAACGACGCCTCTCCAGCGGTTAATCACATAATAACCGGCGCGAACAACTAAAATATAGTTGTAGCTAATTTAAAACCCTGGCATTAACCGCCAGGGTTTTTTATACTTAAACATAAGCATGAGGACAATAAAAAACACAGATGGTTTTACTCTTGTAGAGCTTATGGTCGCCATAGTAATAAGCGCTATATTCGCAGCTAGCATTTCAGGACTGATTACCACTAATGCCAGGCTAGCCCAGCGCGGCCGGGATTTAGCCGCGTCAAATTCTTTCGCGGAAGATAAAATTGAATCATTTAGAAGCTTAGGTTACTTGGGGCTAGGCTTAGGCACGTCTAATATTACCAGTGAACTGCCCAGCGAGTTAAATACGCCACGTAGCGCCTCGGTCGACATTACCCAGCATTCTACGTCTGTAAAGAAAGTTTATCTGACAATTGATTATTCTGACCAGGGACAAACACGGACCCTTAACTACACTACTTTAGTGGGGGAACTAGGTGTTGGCCAATATTAAAAGCGCTTCGCTTATGAGAAAACCCAGGTTTTCTCATCGGACTTGGCGAAATAAATTCGCCTCCCGGCTTACCGCCGGGACCAGTCCTGCTCTTTCCTGCAAAAAAAAGCGAGCTCTTAGATTAGCGGAGGGAGGCTTTAATCTCGTTGAATTGAATATTGCTATGGGAGTGGCGGCAGTTTTGTCCGTAGCCTTTTTAACCATATTTACAACTTTTTTAGTAACTGCGACGCGTACTAACGATTCCATCGATATGACCGCCAAATCCCAGATTTTGCTGCGTTCACTGGTAGAAGAACTTCGCTACGGAGCTGGCGTTAGGGACACTAATTCTATTGACGATCCTAATCTCGCTGGAACAACCGGGGAATGGACCACCAGCAATGCCGATACGGTTCTTATTACGGCAGTTCCGGCAGAAGATTCATCAGGTGCATATATAATCGACCCTGACACTGGAAGCCCTTATTACAATGAGTACGTTTATTATAAGGAAGGCAGCATCTTGTATAAAAGAACCCTCGCCAATGCTTCGGCTACCGGTAACACAGCCAAGACCTCCTGTGGGACTGAGACACCAACCTGTCCGGCCGACAGAAAACTGATTGAAACCTTAGACAGCATGGTTTTTGCGCTTTATGACCAAGACGATGCTTTAACAACCGTATCCACAGAAGCCAGATCAATAAAAATTGATTTATCGTTAAATAAGAATTCTTACGGAAAAGCCTTAACGTTCGATAACAGCATAAGGATAACACTTAGAAATGTATTTTAATCTAACGGCTCGAGCAAAAATCTGCAAAACCGAGCAAACGGGATCGGTAATGTTGGCGATTGTCATAATGTTTCCGTTTTTTTTGTTAGTAATCGCCTCATACATGCAGCTAGCCGTATCAAATTTCCAGGTGTCCAGGAAAGACATGCACAGGACGCACGCCCAGTTCGCGGCCGATGCCGGAGCTGACAAGGCCTTGGAATTTATTAACACTATCGATAACTGGGGGGGTACCGGCGGTCAGATAAATTTGCACGACGACGACGTTAAGACAACGTACGAAGCGAGCGTAGCAACACCTGATGCCGACAACAAAATTGTAACTGTTACCGGCCGGGCCTTTCATCCTAATGTGCTGGCCAATACTACTCCTGAAGCTAGTGTAAAAATAGAAATCAAATTGCGTCCCGTAAGAGCCGGTAACTTTAGTATTGTGACAGGCGTCGGCGGGTTATATATGCAAAATAGCGCTAAGGTTCTAGGCGGAGACGTTTTTGTAAATGGTGAGCTTAACATGCAAAATTCGGCCCAAATCGGCCAGGAAACTAAATCTGTTAATTTAAGCGTAGCTCATCATAACTGTCCGGATCCTCCCGATGGAACTTACCCGAGCGCTTGCGCCGCCATTGATGGGGAGCCTATAACCATCACTAACCCGGCTCACATATACGGCGACGTAAAGGCTAACAATCAAGTCAGTACGGCTGGAATGAGCAACCCCGGTTTGGATCCAGCTAATCCGGTCGTAGATCCCGAACCTTTGCCTCCTCATGAGCGCGATGACCAAATAGCAAACGTCACTAGTATTAAGAGCGGCGACCCTTACTACAATGATTGTGATGCCAATGCTACAACCAGAACCTGGGCAGGAAGAATAAAAATTGAAGGCGATGTTTATATTAAAAAATCCTGCAAGGTAATTATCGAAGGAGACGTTTGGATAACCGGCCGCTTAACACTGCAAAACTCCGCCCAGCTGGTTATTAAAGACGGCATTGCTTTAGGCAGTCCAAATACGGTGGATCCGAACCGTCCAACGGTAATGGTGGACGGAAGCGAAGGCATATCTTTGCAACAATCAGCTAGTATTGTTGGTAATGCCGGTGATGTAGGTGCTCAAATGATTACTTATTGGAGCCGAGCTACTTGCTCGCCGGACTGCCCTGACGTGACTGGACAAGATTTATATGATACTCGCGGAGACCGGACGATTTACCTGCAAAATAGCGCTAGTGCACCGGAATCTATCTTGTATGCCCGCTGGAGCCAGGCAGAACTAAGCAACGGCGGCAATATCGGCGCGATTGTAGGCCAAACCGTGCGCTTGAGCAACTCAGCAGCCATAACTTTCGGAGCCTCTGCCGGCGGAAGCAGTACGGAAAGCTGGATTATTGACTCAATGAGAAGGACATTCAACTAGTATTTGGCGAGTGCATCCCTTCAAATCATGGTACAATTACCTAAGACGCTAATGATATATATGCTTAAGTGGGCGAGCATGAAATACAAAAAAATAACTCACCCAATATACCAGTCAGGTCGACATAAATGAGTTCTTACGGCTATTTTTATAAAGACAAACCGATTTTCGGCCTTGATATTGGATTTAATACCATCAAGGTTATGCAGCTGGAAGAACATTCCCGGCAGTACAGGGTGATAGGCTACGGCATCGGCGGGTTTAAAAGCGAAGCTATAAAAGACGGCGTAATCGTCGACTATGAGCATTTAGCCCAAGCAATTTTAAATTTGTTCAAAAACAACATTGTCGGCGAGATAACCACCAAACGCGTCGCAGTTAGCATCCCGGCAACTCGTACTTTTCCGCACGCTATAAGTTTGCCGGTTCTTTCCGGCAAAGCCTTGGACGAAGCCGTTATGCTGGAGTCTGAGCAGACCATTCCATTGCCGATGTCCGACCTTTATATTGATTATGAAACTATTGGCAAGACCGCTGATTCTATAGAAATCCAAACTGTCGCGGTGCCTCGTAAAATTGTCGACTCGTATTTGGATCTGATGAAAATTATAGGGCTGGAACCGGTAGTTTTTGACAGCAGCATCAAAGCCGCCGGGCGCTTGTTTAACCGCCAAGAAGAAAATAGCGACATACCTGCCGTATTAATTGATTTCGGGTCAGTATCGGCCGACATCGCCATCCAGGATAAAACCAGCATAATTACCGGTACGATACCGGCCGGCAGCGATATATTTACCGATTTGCTGGCTAAAGGACTTAAAATAAGCCGGGAAGAAGCCTTGGTAATAAAGACCAAATACGGAATCGGCAAGAGTAAAAAACAAGCTGAAATAATCGACTTATTAAAACCTGAACTAGAGCAGATTGTTCGCGAAGTGCGCCGGGTAATCCGCTACTACGAGGAAAGGTCCACTACGGGGAATAAGGTCGGCCAAATAATTACCATGGGCGGAGGCGCTAATTTGCCGGGACTTTCCGGTTATTTGACGGATTTGCTCCGGCTGCCGGTGCGGACTAGCGAGCCCTGGCAAGATTTTAAATTGAAGAAACTCAAAGCTCCGAGTCAAAATGAAAAAACAGTTTTCGTGACAGTTTCCGGGCTGTGTATGATCAAACCTGGGGAAATCTTCGCATGATAAATTTACTACCTTCAGATTATAAAACTAATATAATTTATGCCCGCCGCAACTGGTTGTTTAGAAAATGGATTTTTACCCTTATAATCGCCCTGTTTGGCAGCTTGGCTATTATCGCGGGCGGCTATATCTTTATGGACCAATCGATTAAGGACCAAACCAGGGGCATGGAAGCCGCCCGCGCTGATTTAGAGGCTGATAATATCGAGGGCACCAGAAAAGAACTAAGCGAAATATCAACTAATACCAAACTGATCTTGCAGGTCCTCTCCAAAGAAGTGCTCTTTTCTAAACTCATAAGACAGCTGGGCGCTTCCTTGCCGGCTAACACCGCCCTTGAGGAAGTCAAAATTGATGACCTGGACGGCAGCGTAAATTTGCGGGCTGTAGCCACTAGTGTGGATTCCGCCACACAGATCCAGGTAAATCTTAATGACCCGGGCAATAAAATTTTTGAGAAGGCCGATATAGAAAATATTACCTGCGAAAAGGGCGAAGAAAGCAGCCCCTACCCCTGCATCGTCCAACTGAAAGCTTTGTTCTCCAAAAATAACCCCTACACTTACGTTCCGGCAACGACGGGGACGGAGAAAAGCCCATGACGCCTAAACGCTTATATTTTCTGATTCTTGGCCTGTCGGCGCTTATTTTTATTGCGCTAATAGCTTCGGTTTTTGCCGGCAACTATCTGCTGAAGCAGCAATCGGAAAAATTAAGCCAGGCCAAGGCTGAAGCCCAGGCTATAGATAACCAGAAGGTATCGCTGGCCCAGGCTAAAAATGATCTTGAGCAGTACGCCGAACTAAACGAAATCGCCAAGTCGGTGGTGCCGCAAGACAAAGACCAGGCCAAAACCGTTCGGGAGATTAATAAAATTGCCGGCGCCAGCGGCATCGAACTAAGCCAAATCTCATTCCAAAGTTCTACACTGGGCCAAAGAGCACCGACTTCTTCCGATACGCAATCTAAATTGCCGGCCATAACCCAGGTCCAGCCGGTCCCGGGAATCAACGGAGTTTACGCACTTGAAATCACCATAGTGTCCAGCAAAGACCCGATCCCTTATTATAAGTTCCTGGAATTTTTGGAAGGGCTGGAAAATAACCGCCGTACCGCCCACGTGAAGAGCATCTCGGTAAGCCCGGTAGCCGCTGGCGCCAACGTGACCTTTTTATTAAAACTTAACGCCTATTTAAAGCCATAATTATGAGTACTAACGCCAACCTTGACATCAAACAATTTTCAGCCGGTTTTAAAAAACTAGGCGCGTTTTTAAAAAAACACGCTCCGATTATTTTTATAGTCACGGTGTTCGTCATTTACGGTTTTTTGATATTTCAGATTAACCGCCTGTCAACCGCCGAGCCGTCCCAAGAGCAAATCGCCGAGCAGCAAAACCTCATTCAGAGGCTTAAGATCGACCAAGAAACCGTTGACAGGATTGAACGGCTGCAAGACCAAAACGTCAGCATTCAGTCCTTGTTCAAAGCTGCCCGGGACAACCCTTTCCGCGATAATTAGGTTTAGATATTGCCGGGCTGGCGGTTGCCGCTGTGCTTTTTAAAGTAGGCCGCGCGGGCGTCCTGCAGGGCCTTGGCATAGGCGTTCGGGTTGGGACAGTATTTAAAAATAAAGTTGTTTTGCTCGCCGGCGGTTTCGACCTTTAAGGTTCCGTAGTTAAAAAGTGTAGGGAAAATACCATGTTGCTCGGCAGTTACGTCCTCGACGTTTTCCATGGTCAGTTCGGAAACCTTGCGGCTAAATAAACCAATTTGCAAAACCTGGGTTACGTTGATATCGGTAATTATTAGCTGGTTGGAATTGTAGATTTTGGTGACCAGCACCAAAAATAAGGCGCCCAGCGTAATTACTATAAGACTCAGCAGCATTACCGCGGATTTAGCGGTTCCGCCGTTTCCAAACACGCTTGGAGTCAGGAAAATAATCAGCCCTAAAGCCAGCCCGATAGCTAAAATAGTTTCCAGATATTTAATAAACAGGCCAAAAAAGTGCCGGCGGATGTCAGCAATTTTTACTTCTTCCTGGTTAATATCCTCTACCCGTCCTAGCGGATTAAAAACGTGCTGGCGATCTGAAAATGCTGACTCGGTTATCGGATGCCGGGCCGGCTTTTTTTCTTTGATAGTATCGGTGGCAATTTTACCCAGATAGGTTCCAAAGGGTTCGGGGCGCTGGTTTTTATTCATTTGCCGATAATTATACCAGTTTAGTTTGATCTGGCGGCTTATGAGATTTTTTGCCTAGGTGAGTATATGCCTTATCCGTAATCTTACGGCCGCGCGGCGTTCGTTCCAGCAGCCCGATCTGCATGAGGTAGGGCTCAAAAAAATCTTCAATGGTGCTGCGTTCGTCGCCGGTTAGCGCGGCGATAGTCTCCACGCCCACCGGGCCGCCGCGGTGATGTTCGATAATAGTTTCCAGCATGCGCCTGTCGGCCGGATCCAAGCCCAGCTCGTCCACCTCCATCATTATCATAGCCTTCTCGGCAGTCTTGGTATCTACTATGCCGTCACCGTTTACGTCCGCATAATCGCGTACCCGCTTCAGCAGACGATTGGCTATACGAGGGGTTAGGCGAGCCCGGGCGGCTAAATGTTCAGCCGCCCCTTTGTCGATTGGAACGCCTAAAATATTGGCTGCGCGGGCAATAATCTGTGCGACTTCCAGGGTTGTATAAAATTCCAGCCGCTGCTGCAATCCAAAGCGGTCGCGAAGAGGCGCGGCCAATGCGCCGGTTCTGGTAGTGGCGCCTATTATCGTAAATTTGGGCAGGTCAAGCCGCAAACTGCGCGCACTCGGACCTTTGCCGAGCATAATATCCAGTTTGAAATCTTCCATGGCGGCATACAGCACTTCCTCAATGCTGCGATGCAAGCGATGTATTTCGTCAATAAATAAAATATCGCCGTCCTGCAAATTTGTAAGCAAACTGGCCAAATCGCCCGCCCTCTCTATCGCCGGACCGCTGGTAACGCGTATCTGGGCGCCCATTTCGTTGGCTATTACGCTGGCCATTGTAGTTTTTCCCAGGCCCGGCGGACCGTAAAGCAGCACGTGGTCAATCGGCTCGCCCCGCTTTTTGGCGGCGGCGATGGCCAGCTGCAGAGCCTTTTTCATCCGCTCCTGGCCGATATAATTGTCAAAATCAGCCGGCCGCAGCGTTAGCTCGATCTTTTCTTCCTGTTCGTTTTCCGGCTGGTTAGCCGATACGATTCTCTCTACCGTCATTGCAAGTTCCTTGTTAAGGCCATCTTAATGCGTTCTTCGGTTGAGAGGGTTTTCTCGACCTTATCCAAAGCTGTCTGGGCGTCTGCCTCGGTGTAGCCCAGCGCTATCAAGGCTTGGACAGCTTCATCGCTTGCGTCCACACCTCCTCGATTAACGATTTCCTCCGCCGTCTCGCTAGCCGCCAAGCCGACTTTATCGCGCAGTTCAACCACGATCTGTTCGGCCGCCCGTTTGCCAACCCCTTTAGCGCTCTTTATAAGCTTAACATCGCCGCCGGCAATGGAGCTTCTGACCCGGCTCTCGGGACCGAGGTTCATCACTGCCATGGCCACTTTCGGACCGACATTTTTAGCCGTCAACAGCTGCTGGAAAAGCTGCTTGCCGGTTATTTCTATAAATCCGAACAGTTCATAGGCGTCTTCCCGTATATGTTCATAAATGTAGAATTTGACATTATCGCCCGTGGTTAGCCTGGCGGCATCGTTAGAGCTTATCTTTATACCGTAACCTACACCGTTTACATCAATTACCGCACTCTCCAAACCTTTGTCGGCCACATCACCTTTTAAATACGCAATCATTAGCCACAATTATACCTATAAATAGGCACTTAGGCGAAACGAGCTGTCATGCTATGGCAGATGGCAGTTGCTAACGCGTCGGCGCAGTCGTCTGGTTTGGGTATATCTTTGAGTTTTAAAACTACCCGGACCATTTCCTGAATTTGTTTTTTTTCGGCCCGGCCATAACCGGTTAATGCCTGTTTAATTTGCAGCGGCGTGTATTCGAAAACCGACAGGCCGTTTTGCTGGCCACAGAGTAAAACTACGCCACGGGCTTGAGCGACCGTCATCGCCGTTGTCACATTTTGGGCAAAAAATAGTTTTTCTACCGCCATTACTTCCGGCTTGTGCTGTTTTATAATTTCGGTCAGTTCGTCAAAAATCGTCTTCAGTCGGACGCTGCTTTCTTGGTTGACCGGTGTCTTGATTACCCCGCCATCCAGCAAACTAGCCCGATTGCCATCAGCTTCAATCACTCCAAAACCTAAGATTCCTGTCCCCGGATCAATCCCTAATATTTTCATACCAAATTATCGGAAACGTCGAAATTTACATGGGTTTTAGTGACGTCATCCAGATTTTCCAGCGCGTCCATTAGGCGCTCGATTTTACCGGCGGTGGAAGCGTCGCTAATTTCAATGATATTCTTCGGAAGGTAGCTGAGCTGTGCTTCGGTTATTTCTATGTTTTTGGTTTTTAAGCTGTCTCTGACTTCGGCTAATTTTTTCGGCTCGGTATAAACTATAATTTCGCCGTCGTCTTCTTCGGCGTCTTCCGCGCCGGCATCCAGAATTTCCAGCAGCAGCTCTTCGCCGCCGCCCTTAACTCTTATTACGCCTTTTGAATCGAATTGAAAGGCCACGGCGCCTTTTTCGGCTATGCCGCCGCCGTGCTTGCTAAAGACGTTGCGAACATCAGGATAAGTCCGGTTAATGTTGTCGGTAGCGCACTCCACAAGGATAGCCGCTCCTCCAGGTCCGTAGCCTTCATACATAACTTCTTGTATTTGTTCGCCGCCTAGTTTTCCGCTGCCGCGGTCAATCGCCCGCTGAATATTATTGGCCGGCATATTGGCTTGCTTGGCCTTGTCTATCGCCAAACGGAGCGAAAAGTTCATTTCCGGATCATCGCCTGCCCTAGCCGCTATGGCGATAGCGTTGCCCAGCTTTGTAAAAACCGCTCCACGCTTAGCATCCTCTATTGCCTTGCCGCGGTGAATCTTAGCCCATTTGCTGTGTCCTGACATATAGGGTTATTATAACATTTTTAACCATAATTAACTTTATAAAAATTCGAGGCCTACTTGCTTGCAGCACGGAGATATTTACACTATAAGTTGATAAAATGCTTATGTTTTGTGGCATAATGTAGGCTGTAATAAAGGACAGATAGATGGCAAAACGCAAAAAACGCGAGAGGGATTACGAAAGCGGCGGAGTCGGCTTTGTTGGCTCGGCTTTGCTCGGCGCCGGAGCCGGCTTATTATTCGGCGAGCTGTTAGCTGGTCTATTCATAGGTGTAGGCGCCGGCTTCATCGTCCTCGCCCATTTTACCCGAATACAAGAGTAAATCAGACTTTTTATAAAATCTAGCAAACATAATTTATTAGAAATACATTCCCTTCCCTAAAAGTTTATGCCTTATTAACACAAATATTTAGGGATGGCCGCTGATAAAGTGACGGGGATCTGCCGCTTTGCCATTTACTCGAATTTCAAAATGCACGTGCGGACCCGTCGAAACGCCTGTTGAGCCTACGAGACCGAGCGTAGTGTTCTTATCAACTGTTTCCCCGGCGTGGACAGAAATTGAGGCGAGATGAGCGTATACTGAAGTCACACCGCTTCCGTGATCTATTACCACATGATTACCCAGTCCTTTGCTTGACTTTACTGTTTCGATAACGCGCCCGGGCTTAAAGGGCTTCACAGCCGTGACCCCTGAAGACTTCCCATCACTAATATCTATTCCGGTATGTGTGGCTTGATACGGCCAGTGATTTACGCCAAAGTGGGTAGTAATTTTGCCATGAATCGGCCATGCCGGCGTTGAATCAGTCTGAGATGCATGGCTGGGATTTGTATTCATTGCGAGTCGTGCCTCTTTCAGCGCAGGCGAGTTCGGATCAATTATCGGCACAGGCGAGTGATCGGCCGGCCTTATGACAGCAGTGACAATAGCCGAATTGGAAATGAATTCTAACGCAGCGCCAGGAAGAGAAAGAACGTACCCCGCACCGCTGGCGATAGCACCGGCGGCAGACCCAAAGCCATTGCTGATAGCACCTGCGGCGGATCCAAAACCATTACCTAGAGCACCTGCGGCAGACCCTACCCCACTGCCGACACCGTTAACCGTAAATTTAAGACCGTTGCCAAGAGTAGGTGTTACAGACCCTAAAAGGTTTCCTGTTTTGCGTCCTATGGCTACTGTCCCGGAAGCTGCATTATCTGCAAGAGATCTGGTGCTCTGAGCAGCAAAATCACCGCTTTGGCTGACAGTTCCACCAACGGATTGTAAAAGATTGCTAGCAGTATTTTCTGTAGCAATTATGGTTTTTTCCGTTTCATTTGCGGCCGTAAGCATACCGGCAGTTATAACATTTGGATCGTCAGAAACGCTTATGGCCTGCTCGTCATCAGAAAAATTCTTTTGTTCAGCCTGTGCGCTGCTGTCTTCTATGGTCGAAAAAAGAAATGCTAACAGCAGTAAGATCGCAACAATAAGCACACTGAAGTATAAAAATTGCAATTTGTGTAGTAAATTTACGTTCCCAATCATAGTGCCTGCACTTACATACCCCGTTTAGTACGAATAGTATACTATACACTATATTAGTACTTTTAGCACGTTCTTGTTAGTTTTAAGCTCATACTTATAGCATACTAAGGGAAATACTGCGGGGGCGAGGTATTATTGGCAGCAGCTTACCAATATCCGATATACAAAGACGGGCTCAATTGCTATTCCTAGATGTGTTGCACTACCTAGTGACTAGGTGCTTGTGGACGACCTACTCGTCGAATAGCAGCAATACAGACCCCACTAGCAAGGGTTATATTGAGGTGGCCATTCCTAGATTGTTTACAGGTACTAATAACTAAGTGTTAGCAGGTAATTCAACAGGTGGTCGCAAGTGGCTACGGTCATAGCGCGGTTCAGCATCCGTAAGGCCAGCGCCGCCGCTAGCAAAGAAATTAGCAATGGCTATTTCGCCTGCAATAGCAGCAGCCTCGCGCTTATAAAAACGCCTTTCCCTGAAGTGAGATGAGCGTGCAAGTACCCTATAACCATCCATCACTGTCTGTTGAGGAGCACCATAATCATCAAGGTCATATACAGCAGCTTTAAGTAGCTCTTTTTCAGGCCCCTTAACTTTATCTTTCTGAGGTAAAATTCTTAATATTCCCGACTGAGCCTCTACAATGTGTTTAGCTAATTCATCAACCTCGGCTGTATGGCGGCTTGGCTCGCCTTGCGCCATAACACTTTTGAGACGTGTTTTTAGTAAGTCACTAGCAGCCTTAAAAGTTACCACTGCATTATCTGGTTCACCTTTACGTTCATAGGCAGCCCCTAGCTCAATTGCGCCCACACCTGCGGCGTGAAGATCACCACGTTCACCAAGGGAATTTACAGCGGTAGTCCATGCGCTTACTTCATTCCCTTCAATAGCTTCGCGACCTTTTTGAGCTATGCTTTCTAAATCTTGCTTATCGTCATAAGGATTATCAAATGCTGCTTGCATAGCAAGATGCATTTGTCTCAGACTACCCTTTAACGCATCCATGGCAACATCACGCTCAGTTTCATCACCTTGCGGTATGCGTTTCGGCTGCTCAAGTGGGTCTTTCATGCTCATAGCTCTCACCACACAGCCCTGGTTATACATAAAAGCTCCGCCACGCCATGGTATATCAAGCGCCATCCTAGCTGATATGACCGCCTCGGCTGACTTTTCATCGACAAGTGAACGGGCGGCATCAATTCTTGGCTCCTGAAATGCCTTACGCCCAGCATCATATTCTCGGACCCATTGTTCCTCTGCCCTAGGATTATGGTTAATCTCAACGTGTGCGATGTGAGGAGTGGCACCCTTGCCGGTCAGCCAATGACCTGGATTGCCCCGCTCAATCCAGCTTTCTACATTTAATGGTGGTCCAAAATATGGTGACGGCTCGGCTGCCATAATAACTCCTAGTTAGTTGTCATTACTGTAAAACTTAGTTTTACTACAAGCAAGCATGAGCAAAATTAAAACGACGTTATCTAGCATATCTAAAGTCGGAGTTGAGGATGATAATGATTCCTAGTAACACTTATACACTTGTTAAACAAATACCATTAAGAAGTTAGTGCTCGAGGTGTTTTCATTGGAGGGTCCGGTGGGACTCGGCCACATCCTGCGGTCACTTTTCGCGACCCCGCTAGTTACATACTTTGAACGAGTTCAAAATCTGAAACGTAGCCTTACAAAAAGTCCCCAACTTTTCTCAACTGGAACTTTCATACTTACAGCATGCTGAAAATCTGAAAGGTTCCCTTGAGAACGTCCACTGGACGTTCTCACCCCCGACACCCTTTTGGCGTGCCGTGTTTTCAAATCTCACCAGTGAGATTCTCCAAACAAAAAACCCAGCTCTAAGCTGAGTTCTTTGTTTGGAGTGTCCGGTGGGACTCGCCTCGCAAGAAAAAGAAAAAATACTTTTTCTAATGCGACCCCAAAGGCCTCTGGCCTTTCTGGGGCAAGGGGCCGGGTGAGAACTGCCCGGTGGCAGTTCGCAGAGCCGGAAGCGCGACGGCGCGCTGAGGCGGGCTCGCGAAATCCGCCAGCAGGCGGATATTTGTGAGTTGCCGAGTAGGCAATCCCGTTCGAGTCCCAACGGAAACATCCTCCAAACGAAAAACTCCCATTCGGGAGTTCATAGTTTGGAGAAGCAAGGTGCAAACTATTGCAACTGAACTACAAAAGAACCACAATCTTTTTATTGCAACTAGGGGTTGACTTTGTAAACCAGTCTGACCCGTCCCAAGCTAAGTTGCTTCACACTGAGCAGCGCCATACCGAACTCAAAATTATCAAAAGCTAAAAATGGTCTACCTTTACCAATAATATAGGGTGTTACCGTAAGTTGAACTTGATTGACGAGCTTTCGTTTCGCAAAAGATGAATTGAGTATTCCACCACCAATAAGGAACAGTGTTTTAACGCCAACCTTTTCCAAAAACTCAATGGCTTCTTCTGGACTATGCACGAGAGTGTAGCCTTTTGGTGTTTGAGAATCATTGTTGCGAGTGACAATGAGCTTGTGGTCTACCTGCACATTATCAAAGTTCTCGTTCTCATATTTTTCAGTGACTTGTTCGTATGTTTCACGACCCATAACGATATTGTTGTGCTCTTTTGCTTCCGCAACAAAGTCGTCCCAGCCGTCACTTGGCAACCAGTCTTCATCACCATTCTCACGAGCAATAAAGCCGTTTGGCGAAATAACCATATCCAAAATTACTTTCATGTGTGTATCATAACAAAAAGAGCCATTGCTGACTCTTAGTTCAGACTTTCCCGCTAGGGTCATCTGTAAGGTCGAATTGGAGGGTCCGGTGGGACTCGGCCTACCTCCGGCAGGCCCGGAAGTTCACTATTGCAAGCACAGCTTGCATCGGAACGTTCCCTTACGACATGCCACTGGCATGTCTCACCCCGACACCCTTTTGGCGTGTCGCAGATTCGAGAACCACAAAACATTAATCCTCCATAGCTCCGCAAAAAGCGGAGCGACGGAGAATGGAGGGTCCGGTGGGACTCGAACCCACGACACCCTGCTTAAAAGGCAGGTGCTCTAACCGGCTGAGCTACGGACCCTTGTTTAATATTGTAAATGATCACGGGTAAATCCACGACCCAAAGATAATTTTCTGGTGAAAATTTCTTTCGGCATGCCTCGCTCCGTCGCGCTCCGGCCTTGCGAACTGCCATCAGGCAGTTCTCACCCTGCTTAAAAGGCAGGTGCTCCCATGTCATCCGACATGGCCGTATCGTATGATACGGTAACCGGCTGACCTGTCCGCCGAAGCCTTGGCGTAGGCGGGAGCTACGGACCCGCGTCGGAACTTACGGCAAAGTCTCGTTTTGCCTTTCGGCAAAAGCTTCGACCTACGCCTATGTTCCTCCTTTCAAAATCACAAACAGTCGCTTCACTCCTTGGTTTGTGATTTTGTAGCAAAAACCTTGTGGTTTTTGCAGGATTGCTTCTTTTCACTGAAAATCAGAGAAATTAACTTCTTAAATTATCGTTATTTTAGCTAAAAAGTCAATCGCGCTTAATATAAGATTTGCAAGATATAAGCAAAAGCTTTACTCTATTTACAGAGTAAGACAAAAGGATAGTTCATGTTTAAAAAATTGTTTAGTATTTTCAAAAGTAAAAAAAATAAGGAAAATTCAGGCGAGCCAGCCTCTGTAAAACCCGCTGCTACAGGCGCGGCAGTAGGTGCTGCTCAGCCTGGGGTAAATCCGGCTGAACCCTCAACTCCTGCACAAGGCATCACGCCGGAGGATATATCCGATTCCAGCCCCAGCCAGACAAACGCCTATTCTGCGCCTGCGCAATCCGCGGCCCCGCCGGCACAAGAACAACCGGCGCCGTCAGCCACAGTTGCACAAGCTCCAAGTTCCCCGACAGCTGATGATTTTAGCCAGCAGCCGTCCCCTCCTCCGCCAGCCGGCCCCGACACAGAAGAGCCTTTCAACGAATCGCCCGCTCCCACTCCCGCGCCTGGAGAAAGTGTTAGTCCGGACACCACTCAACAGACAGAGCAGCCGTCAGCTGAGAACGAACAACCCAAGCCGGAAGACAATACCCCGAACTTCGGCTAGATTATTTGTGTTTGCTCCCGTGTTTAGCCGGATGTTTTAAGCGTGGCAACCAGGCGCTTAGAAGTATCAAAGCGCCGGATAATGAGACAATGTAGCTCTGATTAGCAGTCAAAATTATCTGCTGGCTGGCGTCAAGCCGGCTTACCACGTCAAAATAGGGGTTAATGAATATGCCCAGCGTAACCAGGCACAACAGCAGCGGCAAAACGTTGAGCAGCGTTCCAGATTTTGCTACGGAACCTTTTAAGAAAATTATTGTTAAAACTGCCGGCAGAACCAACAGTATTATTTGAAGTAATGTAGGGTTCAGTCCGGGCACAATGCCGGCGATAAAATCATAAACTTCCAGGGACAGTTCCTCGGCAAATAACTTGCCGGTCAATATACTCAAAAATAAAATGGCCGCCGGCACCCGCAGGTAAGCTATGGCAATCCATAGCACTAAAATAATAATACCAAGCATGTGCGTTTCGTTCATCGCCTTAGAGCCCTCTTTGACCTATTAAACTTTTGATAAGCTCTAGCGGTATTCATCCTAGAATTTTAACCTTGTTCCGGTTTTTAATCCATATTCTTCGGCAAAACCCCCGTCAAATTCCAAAACGTATTTTGTGTCTTCGGCGCAAAAAGACTTAGGGTACGAGTCCGGCGAGACGGCTTTTTCGATTTTTATTATCTGTTTTGCCTGGTTGGTCCATATTATATCAATGTCAAAGCGCATATCCTTCATCCAAAAACATTGTTCGGCCGGGGCTTCAAAAACAAACAGCATACCTGTATTATCCGGCAAACCCTCTCTATCGGACAGTCCTTTTACTCTAGCTTGGTTGGTTTCTACGCGCTCCAGCGCCAGACAGCTGTTTTTGATTTCCAGCCCTTCGCAGGAAACATTTGCAGGGGATTGCGATGTGTTATCCGACGGCTTCTTGTCCGGTTGGTTAGCTAAAAATAATATAGCAGCCAAAAATAAGCCTAAAATAATGCCTGAAGCTAAAGTAAGCTCGGGAAATATAAGCTTGGCCAGTTTTTTATCAGATAGTTTCGAGTTTTTCTTTTTTTAGCCATGTATTAATTTTACCGCTTATATTTTTTGCAAGCTATTTTTTTGATTCTACAATTTTGGCGTTGCGCTGCGGCTGTTTGATTTGGATATTGACAGTTTTTTCAACCCGTCGTACATCGGCCAGCAATTTAGAGCGATCTGAATTGAATAAAACCATATAAAATATCGGGTCGTCGCCGTTGCTTGCAAAATCGCACAGGTCGCCAACTTGTTTAATGGGGTTGAGCCGGGAAAATGACTCTAGGCGCTGAATTTTCTTGATGCCTTCCAGTTTTTCCAGGCGGCCTTTTTTAGGCGGATAAAACTTCAGTATCATGGTAAATCCCTTGGATTTTTTGGTAAGAATGGGTTTTTTAGGTATACGGATTAAAATATCATTGAGGTTGTGGTCTATGCCGTAAGACTTTTCGTACACTTCATCGCGGAATCCGCCCACCCGGGGGCCGACTTCAATAACTTTCCAGCCGTCTTCGCTCCTAATCAATTCTATGTGGCAGGTCGTACTGCGTAAATTCAGTGCCTCTATAGCTTTTTCAGCAGTCCTGTGAGCCTTTTCTATACGATGAGGCAGTAATTTCACCGGCGTTAACTGGGCATAGCCAAAAAAATCGTCAAAGCCAACCGAACGGCCTGTCCGCACGTGCACCATAGGCGCGTGGTAAACCACGCCGCGCTGGTTTACATAAGTGTCAATAGAATACATGGATCCTTCCATGAACCCTTCGACCAATATTTGCGGCTCGCCTCTTCCGCCTTCGCGTTTATAAATTTTGTTTATTTTTTTAACGGTATTTTTTAAATTAGCTTCTAATTCTTCCTGGTGAAAACACAGCGTTACCAGCAAGCTTCTGGCCAACCCGGCAGGTTTAATGATCAAGGGAAAGCCAATTTGCTTTTCTATCTGCTGCATCGTCTCCTTCGTGTCATCGTGAACCACCATAAACTTCGGCGAAATCGATTTGTCGAAATTACGCAGCAGCTGGCGCTGGCGTATTTTATTGGTTGTCCATTCTAAGGATACGGCTGTCGGGGTGTGGATGTATGGGATGTGAGGAATAATTTTTTTGAACAATACGACGTTCCTGTCTTTGTGGGCGGTAGCTGCCAAAAACCGGTGCTTGTAAGGTTTTAATACATTTTCCATAGCCAGCGAAGAAGAAAAGTCACAGTCTAAAACTACCGCCCGGCTGTCGGCAGCTACCTTCTTTTGATCCGGCGGCAGCGTAGTGTCAACTAAAACGCAAGCTGACATGTCTTTTCCCAAAAGCTTGCTTAGCTTGCGCATTGACTCGCTCTGGGCTGAGGTATAGGTACCTATGAAAAGAATCATGTTTCTTTCTTGTGCTGCTTCAAATGTCGGCATTAAAAGGCTCCATAAAATTCTATAATGGTTTTATAATCTTTATTAAAGGTAGTGGCAAATCTTAACATGACACTTTTAAAAAATCAATACTGCTTTACTTTGGACGGTCGCCAACCTTTAGAATAATACTCTGCGCTTAAATTATCTACTGCTACGGCTGCTGGGAAGCAACGCGCTGGAAGGCAAAAAATATAACGGCCACTATAATAAAAAGCAAAAAGAGAAGCATCGGGATAAAACCCTGGTCATTACGGTAAAGCTTTTTCATTATTCTAATTGTAATCCAGGAATTAACAAATATAAAGGTCTATAGCCCGAAAATCCCCTTTTTAGGGGTCTGCTTAAAGTCCTCTAAGACCTTGGTTTGTTCCTTCGACAGTTTAGTCGGCGTATCTACTATAACTGTCACAATATGAGCGCCGCGCTGAGAGCTTTTAAGATTGGGGACACCGTGGCCGGATAGTCTGAAATCCGTACCGCTTTGGGTGCCGGCCGGAATCTTCATTCTTACCGGCCCGTCTACAGTCTCTACGTCTATTTCGGTACCGAGAGCGGCATCCACCATGCTTATATGTTCTTCGCTCAAGATCAACTCGCCTTCGCGCGTAAAGCGCTTATGCGGCTTAACCCTGATGTTAATGTATAGGTCGCCTTTGGCGCCATTGGCTATGGCTTCGCCGTGCTCCCGAAGGCGTATAGTCGCTCCGTCGTCTATGCCGGGCGGTACTTTTAATTTGACGGTTTGGCTTTGCTTTTGAGTACCTGAACCTCTACATACCGTGCATGTTTTTTTCGGAATACGGCCCGAACCCCTGCAGGTTTCGCAGACCGCAGCTTGCCGTATATTGCCGAAAACAGTCCGTATAGCTTTTATTACTTGGCCTGAACCTTTGCAGGTTTCGCAAGTTTTTAGCTCATAACCGGGTTCCGCCGTGGATCCTTTGCAATGCGGGCAAGTATCCGTCAAGTTCATTTTGAGCTCGCGCTCCACACCAAAAACCGCTTCTTCGAAATCAAGCTCTATTAAGGTTTCAACGTCGTTGCCGCGAGCTTTGCTGGATCCGCGCTGGCTGGGCCCTCCGCCGCCGAAAAAACTGCTGAAGATATCGCCCAACCCCAAGTCTTCAAAATCAAAATGCACCTCCTGCCGGCCGCCGCCAAAGCCGCTGAAGCCTTCAAACGGACTGCCTCCGCCACCTGGCGTGGCGCCAACTCCGGCATGGCCGAACTGATCGTAGCGCTGGCGTTTTGAAGGATCTTTGAGCACCTCGTAGGCTTCGTTAATTTCCTTGAATTTAGTTTCGTCGCCGCCCTCTTTATCGGGGTGATGTCTGACCGCTTCCCGCCGGAATGCCTTTTTGATCTCATCGGCGCTGGCGTCCTTGCCAATTCCCAATACTTCGTAATAGTCCCGTTTATTCATAGTACTCATACTATTCTAACCTTTAACTAAACTCTTTTTCAGCCATTTTTCGGCCTTTTTAGAAATTTTAGTGACCGGGGTGGCGGTTAAGACTGGTGTGTCGTAACTGTGAACTCGAGCAACTTCTTTTTCAATTTCATCAAACAAATCTTCCCGGCTTTCCATCACAAGCATCACCTCATCTTCATTTTCCACTTCATTCTTCCATATAAATTGCGACTTTGTCGCAAATTCTCTGACGCACGCTACCAACTTCTTCCCCAGCAATACCTTTGAAATTTTATCTGCCTCCGTGCTGTCGGCACAGGTTAGCAACAGCTGGCACAGATTCGGCATTATTTTTCTTTCTTGTCAGCCTGTCCGCCCTCTGGCGGATCGACTACTTCGCCTTCTACCGGTTCTTCTTTTTTGCCTTTTTTGGCTTTTTTGTCTTCCTTCGTATCCTCCTTCGCTGAAGCTTCGGAAGGATTCTCGTCCGCTTTGGCGGACTCGTACATTTTGGCGCCTATTGGCATAGTTTTTTCAGACAGTTCTTTGCCAGCGGCTTCCAGCGCGTCTTTGTCGGCTTTCTCATCGCTCTGGACCTTTTTAGCCGCGTCTATTGCTTCGTTCAGAGTCTTTACATCAGCATCTGCCAGCTTATCCTTGTGCTCGGTCTTCATTTTTTCCGCCTGATAAATGGTGTTTTCTAAGGTGTTTCGAGCTTCTACTGCGGCCCGCTTTTGTTTATCTTCCTCGGCGTGGGCTTCGGCTTCCTTGGCGGCTTTTTCGACTTCTTCCTTATCCAGGTTTCCGCTGTTTTGGATGGTAATGCTCTGCTCTTTGCCGGAGCCTTTGTCCTTGGCCGTGACATTCAATATACCGTTGGCATCAAGGTTGAAGGTAACTTCAATTTGCGGAACGCCGCGCGGCGCCGATGGTATACCGTCAAGAACAAAGCGCCCGAGCGACTTGTTGTCAGCCACCATTTCCCGCTCGCCCTGCACTACATGGATTTCCACCTGCGGCTGGTTGTCGGCCGCGGTCGAGAATGTCTCGCTTTTGCTAGTAGGAATGGTTGTATTTCGCTCAATCAGCTTGGTTGCCACACCGCCTAAGGTTTCAATTCCCAGAGATAGCGGAGTCACATCCAGCAATAGTACGTCTTTGACGTCGCCTTGCAATACACCGCCTTGGATGGCAGCACCGACAGCCACAACTTCATCGGGATTGACGCCTTGCTTTGGATCTTTGCCGAATATACCTTTTACTTTCTCTATAACAGCCGGCATGCGAGTCATGCCGCCAACCAAAATAACTTCGCTGATGTCGCTAGCTTTTAGTTTGGCATCTTTTAGTGCCTTCTCAGAAGGGCCGGCGGTCTTGTCTATTAGGTCAGACACTAGATCAATTAGCTTGGAGCGAGTTAATTTGTACTCAAAGTGCTTCGGACCTTCAGCATCGGCGGTTAAAAACGGAAGGTTAATATCGGCTACTTCGGTGGTGGACAGTTCTTTTTTAGCCTTTTCAGCTTCTTCCTTCAGCCGCTGCATAGCCGCCTTGTCTTCTTTAATGCTAATACCGGTTTCCTTTTTGAATTCATCTACAAAATGATTGACCAGCCGCATGTCGAAGTCTTCGCCGCCCAAGTGTGTGTCGCCGTTGGTAGCCAGCACCTCAAACACCCCGTCGCCAAGCTGCAAGATAGATACGTCGAAGGTCCCGCCGCCGAGGTCAAAGACTACTATTTTTTCCTCCTTGCCCTTGTCCAGGCCGTAAGCTAGGGCGGCTGCCGTCGGTTCGTTGATAATTCTTTTTACTTCCAGGCCGGCGATCTTGCCGGCGTCTTTGGTGGCCTGGCGCTGGGAATCGTCGAAATAGGCCGGAACGGTGATGACGGCTTCAGTTACCGGTTCGCCTAAATAAGCCTCGGCGTCGGTTTTAAGCTTGCCTAAAATCATTGCGCTGACTTCTTCAGGGCTGTAGTCCTTGTCAGCCATGGTCACCTTGACATGCGAGTTGGATTTTTTAATTTTGTAAGGCATCAGCTCAATGTCTTTTTGGACTTCCTTGTCAGAAATTTTGCGGCCAATCAGCCTCTTGACTCCAAAAATAGTATTGGTCGGGTTGGTAACCCTTTGACGGTTGGCTACTTGGCCGACAAGCCGCTCACCGTTTTTGTTGATGGCTACTACAGACGGGGTTGTCCGGTTGCCTTCGGAATTAGCAATAATTTCCGGCTTGCCGGATTGCATAACGGCCATTGCCGAGTTAGTAGTTCCTAAATCAATCCCAATTATTTTCCCCATATGAATGCTCCCTTTGAAAGAACAGTAGCAAGCAGCCTGCGACTCGCTCTGCTCGTTAAATCTTTAAATTTTATTGGCAGTCTTGATTGCATAGTGCCAGTATAAAAAACTAGCACTCAGGTGTCAAGAGTGCCAATTCATTTTATTGACAGGATTTTTGGGATTTTTAAATTCTTTCGTTATTGCTTCTGGGTTTTGACTTTGACTATGGCGTGGCGCAAAACTTCGTCGTTTAGCGTGTAGCCGGGCTGGAGTTCTTCGCTGACTATTTCTTCGCTGGACAGTGAATTACCCTCGCCTTCCATGCTAACCGCTTCGTGCAGTTTCGGATCAAATGGTTCGCCGACGGCTTTTATTTTGGCTACGTCCATGTCTTGCAAGGTTTTTTCAAATTGTTTTACTACTCCTTGGACACCTTTGACGTAATTATGGTGCTTGAGATCTTTAGGTGTGTGACTAAGTGCCCGCTCCAGATTGTCAATAGCCGGCAAAATATCTTGTACCACTTGGGCTTTAACAATATTTTTTAGACTGGCTATCTGCTCGTCATACCGACGGCGAATGTTAATTACGTCGGCGCGTTCACGCTTTAAGGCATCGGTTAATTCCGCAATTTGCTGTATTAGCTGTTCACTGTCAACTGTTTTGTGTTTACCTTTTTTAGGCATATAAAATTGACTCCAGTGATTTTCCGGCGTGCTGAACTAAATGCATTGTATCGCGATAGCTTTGGCGGGTGGGTCCAAGTACGCCGACGTAGCTTCGGTCAGAGTATGAGCTGCGGAATTTGCTGATTATCAAGCTGCAACCCGCTCCGCGGCCAATTGGATTTTCGCCGCCTATAAAGACATTCAGAGGTTTATTGGGGGCTGTCTCATGAAGCCATGGTTCAAGATTGTCCAGCAAACGCGCGACTTCACGAACTTGGCCGGGATGCATAAATTCAGGCTGGCCGAAAAGATTGGAAAGACCGCTCATATAAAGCCGGTCGCCGATAGTTGCCAAACCTAAATTGTGCGTCAATTCAACTAGCGTATCCACGGCATTGCGAATGGTTTGTTCGGGCCTTCCCCCATGGCTTACCCTGGAGGTAAGAGCTCTTTCACCGGAAGAAATTTGCCTTGGCTCGGGAGCTTCGGAGACTATATTAACGTAGTGCCTATAGCCTTTGTCTGTCGGTACCCGTCCGGCGCTAGTATGCGGCTGCGAAATAAAGCCCAGTTGTTCCAGCTCGGACATTTCGGAGCGGATAGTAGCGCTTGAGACATTGAAAACCTTGGCTAGCAGACTGCTGCCTACAGGGACCGCTACTTCGGCATACTGCTCAACAATAGCTTTTAGAATCTCTTGCTGGCGCTCTGTCATACCGGCAAGTATATAAAATTAGCACTCAAGGGTCAAGAGCGCCAACCTATATTGATTTTATTCTAAATTTACTTTTACGGCTCTCATGTGCCTGGCAATACGAACTAAATCTAAATCTCCGAGCTCATCAACCCTTCCTTCAATTGACTGGGGCTGGTTTTCGACATCAAGCCTGATGAGAATACTGCCCATACCATGCTCAATTCTGGCACGGCTTTCAAATCTTCTGAAAGGTTTAAACGAACTTAAATAAGTATCTGTAGTCTCGCTATCATAACTAACCCTAACAGTATCCTTTAAATCCTCTCTGTAATTCCTGTATGTTCCGGCGGAAGGCTGATCTGCTAATCTGCTTTTGGCAATACCCCGTATAGAAGCTTCATTGCGCTTAATACTTCTTGTGGCAAGTAGACGAACGGGTGATCTCATATATTTACGTATGAACAAAAATTATACTTTTAGTCAAGTTTAGTCGCCTGCAGTTTTCTTAGCAGTTCAGTAGCAACTTCTTTAGCTTGTTCGTTTTTTTCGGTTGAAAAGTGGCCGTGGGCTATTTTGTCGACTATTTTTACAGTCTCCTTGAGTTCTTGGTTAACCACATATTGGAAGTAATCCTTGCTCAAGGCTTCTTGCAGCTCGACCTTCGCGGTTTCCAGGCGGCTTTTTATGTCTTTTAAATTTATCCCCGCTTTATAGCGGTCTTTTAGCCGGGTCTGCCAGGTTGTAAAATCCGGCGGCAAGATAAAAATCGGTATCACGTTGCTAGCCGCGTTCATGTATTCCGCCACGCCCTGAACCTCGATATCGCTAATAGCAATTTTTTTATGCCTGTAGGCTTCCTCTACTTCAAAAAGGCTGGTTCCATAGATATTGCCGCTATATTGTTTGGCCTCTATAAATTCCTGGTTCTCCAGCATTCGTATGGCTTCATCGTGGTCAATAAAGTGATATTCGCGGCCATCTTGCTCCATGACGCCATGGTTTTCGCGCGGCTGCCTGGTGGTATGCGAAATTACCAGCCGATACTCCTCGGTCTTCAGTAATTCTTTTAAAATCGTATCTTTGCCCGCTCCGGAGATTCCTACCAGGAAAACTACCGTTGTTTTATTAATTAATTCGACGGCTTTATCCGGAGTTTTATAGTTTTTTACCAGTTCAAGCAGCCGCTCATTCATTATTCATGCACTAACCTAGCTTACGATAAGCCGCACCCGTAATAATCAAAATCGAAAGTCCCAAAACTATAAGAAAAATAGGGTTATTGTTCAATAAAGGGGTTTCTTGAATCAGTCTAAATAAACCAGCCCAAGTCGCTACAAAACCAAAAAATGCAAAAAGCGCGTACGGAAGCGGGAACTTTTTTTGAAGAAGATTTCTCTCCTCGCGCAACAGCCTAAGTATTTTTTCCTCTTGGGCTGTTAATTTTTCAAACTGTTTTTTATTAACTTGTTCTTTTGCCATAGCAACCTAATAATAACGGTCGGTTCGATTTATCTCAAGGCAATATTTGAATCAATGTTAATTCCGTTTTAAAAGCACGGTGAAGGCTTCGGCGGGGATGTCAACGTTTCCGAAGCGTTTAGCGCGGGCTTTGCCCTTCTTTTGCTTGGCTAAAAGTTTTTTACGCCGCGAAACATCGCCGCCGTAGAGTTTAGCGGTTACGTCTTTGCGGTAAGCCTTGATGTCCTCGCGGGCAATAAACCTGCCGCCAATGGCCGCCTGCAGCGGCACCTGGAAATTCTGTTTTGGTATAACGTCTTTTAGCTTTTCTACTACCGATCGGCCCAAGGCTTCCGCCTCAGATTTGTGTACCATAATACTTAACGCGTTAACTATTTCGCCGGCCACGTAAAAATCCACCCGGACTAAATCTTCCGCCCGGTATTCGGCCAGCTCGTAATTAAAGCTGCCGAAACCGCTGGTAATGCTTTTTAGCTGATCGTAAAAATCCGTCAGCAGATTGGCCAGCGGTGCTTCAAAAGTAATTAGAGCTAATTGGTCGTCAACGTAGCTAATATTTTTATGCAGGCCGCGCTTGAAGGCGACAAGCTGGATGACCGACCCTACGTATTCTTTCGGCGCGACTATTTCTCCCTTGATCCAGGGCTCGGCAATCTCGGCGACTTTAGCCGCTTCAGGCAAATCGGCCGCGCTTTTGATATCCAGGGTTTCGCCACTAATAAGTTTTACATGGTAGTCGGTACTAGGGTTGGTGACAATCAGATCCAAGTTGTACTCGCGCTCCAGGCGGGCCCGGACAATGTCCATATGCAGCAATCCTAAAAAACCGATCCGCACGCCGAAGCCCAGTACCGGCGAGTTCTCCAGTTCGTATTGTAGGGCCGAGTCGCTAAGGGAAAGCTTTTCTATGGCGTCTTTGAGGTCTTGATATTGCTCGTTGGTTTCGGGGAAAAAGCCGGCGTAGACAAAAGGAAGAACTTCTTTATAGCCCGGCAAAGGTTTGTCGGCAGGCTGGCGGGCACCGGTAATAGTATCGCCGACTTTGGCTTGGCGCGTACTGCGCAGGTTAGTTACCAGATATCCGATGTCTCCGCAGACCAATTTATCCATCGGCTGCATCTGCGGCTTGAGGCAACCGACTTCCAGTGCCTGGCCGCTGGCATTAGCTGCCATCATTTTAACCTGCGAATTTTTGGCAATTTCTCCTTCAAAAACTCTGACATACAGCACCACGCCGCGAAAATCATCATAGTAGCTGTCGAATATAAGCGCCCGCGTGGACGCGCCGGACGCGCCGGATGGCGGAGGAATCTGCTCGACTATCGCTTCTAAAACCTTATCAACTCCTTGACCGGTTTTCGCCGAAATATGAAGTATTTCATCTGGGCTGCAGCCAGTTAGGCTGAGGATTTCTTGGCTGACCTTACTAACGTCCGCAGCCGGCAAGTCGATCTTATTTAATACCGGAATAATTTTAAGATCAGCCTCAATGGCGAGATATAAATTCGCCAGTGTCTGGGCTTGGACACCTTGAGATGCATCAACCACCAGCAAAGCCCCCTCGCAAGCTTGCAAACTGCGGGAAACTTCATAGCTAAAATCCACATGGCCGGGCGTATCAATTAGATTCAGTTGATATACCAGCTCAGAGTTTAGAGTTTGGAGATTAGAGAGTGGAGATTCTTTACTATACTCTAGTCTCGATTCTCTAGTCTCGCGAGCCTTATATGTCATACGTACCGGTGCGAGCTTGATGGTAATTCCTTTTTCCCGCTCCAGGTCCATTTTATCCAACAGCTGGGCTTTCATATCGCGCTTCTGCACGGTGTCAGTAAGCTCCATCAACCTGTCAGCCAGTGTACTTTTCCCGTGGTCAATATGCGCAATGATACAGAAATTCCTAATAAAATCTTGGTTCGTCATGTCACTCTAGTATAACAGAGGTAGCGATTGTTTCATGCGCGGAAAGCGTGATTATATACGTACCCGGGCTAATATAACTTGCTTGGATTTTTTGATAACCGTCCTCGCTTCGCTCAATCCAAAGATAGCCGACATTGCCAAATGAACTGAAAGTACCACGGCGGAGATTAGGCTTAGTTTTGTGCCAAGGGTTATAAAACCGCGGTCAGCTGCTTCCAGCGGGAAAATTTGTAGCATTTGATAAGCGGTTATAACCGTAAATCCGGTAACCGACAAAATCCACATGATGCCTCGCCAAAAATAAGCGTCTAGCAGTTTACGGTCGCGGATTATCATGATGACGGACAATATTCCCACCTCCGCCGCCGCCACAATTGACTGGGCCAGCGCCAAGCCTTCCACCCCATAAAGTTTTGAAAGAGTGTAGGCCAAAAATATGTTCAAAGCGATAGCAAATAAGGAGACATATAGCGGCGTTTTAGTATCTTTTTGGGCGTAAAACCAGCGCGAAACAATGGTATAGACCGTTCTGAAAAGTATGGCCACGGTAAATAATCCTAAAATCGAAGCTATTTCCGGCGAGTTGGCCGAGTATATCAAGCGAGCTAAATAGCCCCGAGCAAAGTAGGCTATTACCGCCACTGGCAAGGTTATCCAGACTATTACTCTTAAAATTTTTAAAAAGTCGCGCCTAAAAAGATCGCTGCGTCCTTGACTCAACCTGTCATTTAGGCGCGGAAAGGCCGCTGTGGCAATGGTGGTAC